>VGRO01000001.1 GCA_016875335.1 Deltaproteobacteria bacterium
CAGTTGCTTCGTAAAGTCGCCGCCTTGCAGGCCGAACTCGGCCATGGCAGCAACGCGCTGGGCGTTGACCTCCGCCTTGAGCTGCCGCAGCAACTCCTCGGCTTGGGCAATCAGCACGCGGGTGGGCGCTGGGTAAGCGGTGTCGCGCATCGTGGGCTCCTTTGGGCGCCGGCCAAGGCTTGGAGGCGTTGGCCGACCTGGGTTTCACGGGCACGCAGGCCAACGAACTGGCTGCGCGCACGTTGCTGGCCCTGTGCGAATTGCGGCCCGCGACGCAGTGGGCAAACGCGACCGGCAGGCCGTGGACAATCCGCGGAATCATCGATTGGATCGGCGAATACTATCCTCCGCGGCCAGCCGAAAACACGCGCGAGACGATCCGCGACGAGGCGGTCAAGCACTTCGTTGCGTATGGCCTGCTCGATCGCAACGCCGATGACCCCGCCAGGCCGACGAACAGCAGCAAGACCAACTATCGTCTGCGGCCGGAGGCACTGAACGCCATGCACGGCTTCGGTACCCCGGCTTGGCACGACGCCGTGGACCAGTTCCGCGATGCCACGGTGGCGATCCGCAGCGAAATGGCGCGCACCCGTGACCGTGCGCGCATGGAAGTGCCGCTGCCCGATGGCACGCTGGAGAGCCTGTCGCCGGGCGGTCAGAACCCGCTCATCAGGTCGGTGGTCGTCGAGTTCGTCGGCCGTTTCGTGCGCCGGCCCCGAGTGGTGTACTTGGGCGACGCCGACGGCAAGCACCGGGTTTTCGAGCGCGCGTATCTGGCGGGCCGCGGCGTGGCTATCGGCAACGCCTCGAAGATGCCCGATGTGTTGGTGGTGGACGGCGAACGAGATTGGCTGGTGGTCATTGAGGCTGTGGCCAGCGACGGCCCGGTCGACGCAAAGCGCCGCGCTGAACTCAGCGTGCTCTTGCAGGGCTGGCCGGGCGGGCTGGTGTTCGTGACCGCGTTCGCTGACCGCGCGACACTGCGCAAATGGATACCGGTGCTGGCGTGGGAAACCGAAGTCTAGCTGGCCGAGGAGCCGGACCACTTGGTCCACTTCAATGGCGACCGGTACTTGGGGCCACATGAGGCGCAGTCGGCCAACAAGGGCCCATTGCCGGGCGCGTGAAGCGATGTCGACGGCGGCGAAGCGCAGATTGTGACCTGAGGTTCCCCATTGCACCGCGCGCCCCACCTCGCCCCCAACGCCCCAAGAGCTCCGCATCCTCGGCACTCACGCCCTTGAGCGCGCCGGCTACCGAGCATGCCACCGGCGCAAGCGCCGCACAGGGTCTGGTCAGAACCATGATTGACAGCGCATATTGTCTGGCACGGCTTTGCGTGCGCCAACTTCCGATCCATCTTGGGATGGGCCGCTGCCCATTGAGCCCTTGCCCACCCGGCGCGCCCGCCCTACCTTTGGCGCCCGCGCGGCCGCGGCACAGGGCAAGACCATGTTTGGATTCGGATTCGGCACACCACTGGCTGTCGGGACCAAGGCGCCCGAATTCACGCTGCCCGACCAAGACGGCCGGCCCGTCGCGCTGGCTGACGCCCTCAAGGCCGGCCCCGCGGTCGTGTATTTCTACCCGCGCGACGACACCCCGGGCTGCACCGCCGAGGCCTGCAAGTTCCGGGACGATTACCAGGATTTCACCGACGCCGGTGCCCAGGTGTTCGGCATCAGCCAGGACGACGTCGCCAGCCACAAGCGCTTTGCGGAACGTCACCGCTTGCCGTTTCGCCTGCTCGCCGACACCGACGACAGTGTCCACAAGGCCTATGGCGTGCAGGCCGCGCTGGGGGTCCTTCGCGGCCGCGTCACCTACGTCATCGACCGCCAGGGCATCGTGCGGCACAGCTTCGACGCCCGCATCAACGCCGTCGCCCACGTCCGCGATGCCTTGCAGGTGCTGCGCGCCCTGAAGGACGCCCCATGACCCGCCTGCCGAACGCTGAACCGTGGTCGGCGCTCGACCCGCGGCAGCCGCTGCCGTTGCTGGTCGTGCACCTGCGCGGCACCCAGGCCGAGATGGGCCGCCAGCACGGCGAAATCCTCAAGGTGCACGGCGGCTGGGAGCGCGCGATCGCCTACTACCCCAACATGGTCGAGCAGATGCTGCGCGGCAGCGCCATCCGCCCCGCCGACCGCGTCGTGCCCGCCTTGGCCCGACCGGCGCTCAACGCCCTGGCCAAGAAGCTCTACAAAGACCGGCCGGCCGAACTGCACGCGCGAACCTTGGCGTTCCTGGCGGCGCTCGGCATCGACACGCGGCAGGCGCAGTACATCCTGGCCATGGACATGTTCCAGAACGCCATCGGCATCGCCGGCCGCCACTTGCTCGGGCCCTTTGGCGACCCGTGGATCCGCCGCGGGGTTCCCGCGTGCAGCACGCTCATGGCTTGGGGGGCGGCGACCGCGGACGGCAAGCTCTTGCACGGCCGCAACTTCGACTTTCCCGGCGTGGGTGTATGGGACGCAGCGCCCGAGCTGGTGTTTTGCAGCCCCGACCAAGGGCTGCGCTATGGCTTCGCGACCTGCCGCGGCGCCGACGTGGCGGCCATCAGCAGTTTCAACGAGGCCGGGCTGGTGGTTACGCCGCACACCCGCTTGCACAAGGACATTGCGTTTTCGGGCGCGGCCATCGCCGACCTGTGCCACGACATCGCGCGCAAATGCCGGACGATTGGCGAGGCCGAGGCCGTGGTCCGCGAGCGCAAAGTGGCATCGACCTGGGGCATCGCGGTGTCGTCGGCCCGCGAGGGTCGCTCGGCCGTCATCGAGGCGCACGCCGCCGGCGTGGGCGTGACCTATGCCGACGGTGACCGGCCGTTCAAGACCTGCACCAACCACTACCTCGCCACCGCATTGCGGCACCGCGAGCTTGCACCGGCGCCGGGCTGGACCTGGCACACCCACAGCCGCAAGAAGCGCCTGGAACAGGCCGGTGAACGTGCGCTCGATGGCGAGCCGCTGACGCCCTTGGCGCTTTTTCGCTGGCTCGGCGACCGCCACGACGCCGACCAACCGACGCTGGAGCGCGCGGCAGGCGGCGTGCTGGCCCAATCGACCGGCGTGCACACGGTGGTGGTCGAACCCGAGGCGCGGGTCGTCCACGTGTCCATTGGGCGTTGCCCGAGCGGCCGCGGCGCCGTGCAGTCGGTCGCTTGGGACTGGGACCAAGCGGTGGGCGGCGTCGAAAAGCGGTCACCGCCCAGCCTGCTGCCCGCCAGCGACTCGGTCTACGATGGCGACACGGCATTGGGCCACGCCTACCGCCACTACCTTCGGGCAGCGCAACTCGAAGCCCAGGGCTCCAAGCCCAAGCCGGTCGAGGACGAACTGCTGACGGCGGTGCAGTTGGCGCCGCACGACCCGACGTTCTTGCTCTTGGCCGGGGCGGTTGCGCTGCGCCGCAAGGACCTGGCGACGGCCTATGCGCGCTTCGACCACGGCGCGGCGGTCGAGACCTCGCCGTTTGCCAAGGGTCGCTTGCACTTGTGGGCAATGCGCGCCGCGCGCCACCTGCCCGACCGCGACGGCGAAGAGCGCCACCGGCAGGCACTATTGGCGCTGCAGCACCCGCTTTTGGGGATTCTGCACGAGCAGGCCCGCCACGAGCGCGACAGGCCCTGGAGCCGGCGGCGCCTGACCGGGTGCCCGCTGCATACGCTTTTGGGGGACATCGGGTAGGGGCGGCGCCGCGGCCGCCGTTGCGCGACTGCGACCACCCGCGCCATGGGATTGCCCGGCCGGGGCGCCGCCTCGCGCCCAGGGCACCAACCGCCGCTGCCCTTGCACCGCGCCCCGCGCGCCCGTACCCTCCCGCGCGCGCGACCCTTCGCGCAGGACCACCGCCATGCCCGACTCCGGCCCATCTCGCTCGCCCGTCACCGCCCCCGCCGGTGGCGCATTCCTTTTCACCCCCGCCGGCACCGACCGCATCTTCTCGGTCGAGGACCTGAACGAGGAACAGCGCGCCATGGCCGCCGAGGCCGGCCGCTTCGTGCAAAAGGAGGTGCTGCCCCGCGAACGCGCCCTGGAGTCCAAAGAGGGCAAGGCCGCCAAGGACATGGTCAAGGTCCTCAAGAAGGCCTGCAAGCTCGGCTTGGCCCAGGTCGAAGTCCCCGAGGCCTACGGCGGCCTGGGCGCAGACAAAGTCACCTCGCTGCTCATCGCCGACAAGGCCGGAGAATCCGGCGACTTCTCGGTGACCTGGGGCGCGCACTCGGGCATCGGCCTCGCGCCCATCCTCTACTTCGGCACCGACGAGCAAAAGCAGCGCTGGGTCGAGGCGATCGCCGGCGGCAGCAAGGTGTCGTGCTACGCGCTTTCCGAGCCGGGCTCAGGGTCCGATGCGTTGGGGGCCCGCTGCAGCGCGCGCCTGAACGAGGCGGGCACCCACTACATCTTGAACGGCACCAAGCAGTGGATCACCAACGCGGCGTGGATGGACATCGGCGTGGTGTTCGCCAAGGTCGACGGCGACAAGTTCACGGCGTTCGTGGTCGAGCGCGGCATGGCTGGCCTTGAACACGGTACCGAGGAGCACAAGCTCGGCCTGCGTGGATCCAGCACCTGCCAGCTCATCTTCACCGACACCCCGGTCCCGGTCGACAACGTGCTCGGCGAGGTTGGCAAGGGCCACAAGGTGGCCTTCAACACCTTGAATCTCGGGCGCATCAAGTTGGCCGGCGGCGTCATCTCCATGGCCAAGCGCGCCATCGGCGAAGGCATCCGCTACGCGGTTGACCGCAAGCAGTTCCACACGCGGATCATCGATTTCGGCGCCATTCGGGAACAGGTGGCCGACAGCATCATCCAGACGTACTTGGTCGAATCGCTGACCTACCGCATCGCCGGGGCCATCGACGCCCGCCTGGCCGACGTGGACCACGACGCCGCGGACTACGTCGACCGGCAGATGGCGGCCATCGAGGAGTACGCCGTCGAGGCCTCGATCGCCAAGGTGTACGGCAGCGAAGCGTTGGCGCAGATCCTCGACCGCTGCTTGCAGTGGCACGGCGGTTACGGCTTCGTCGAGGACTACAGCGTCGAAAAGTTCGTGCGCGACGCCCGCGTGTACCGCATCTTCGAGGGAACCAACGAAATCAACCGCTTGCTGATTCCGGGCACCCTTTTCAAGCGGGCGATGCAGAAGCGCCTGGGCCTGCTGCGCGCGATTGGCGCCACCGAGCAGGCGGCGACGGCCGGGTTTGCACCCATCGCCAGCGATGTCGCGCCCCTGGCGCTGGCACAGACCGCGCTCGAGCGCATCAAGGCCCTGGCGCTGCTGATGTTGTCGGCGGCCTCCGGTCGGCACGGCATGGCGCTCGACGGCGAACAAGAGACGCTGGTGCAGCTGGCCAACCTGGTCATCGACGCCTATGCGGTCGACTCGGCGGTGGCGCGCACGCTGCAGCGCACCGAGGCCGGCGACGGCGACCCGACCCTGGCGGCGGTGTGCGCGGTGGCGGCGGTCGAGGCCCTGGAGCGCTCTGCCCTGGCGGCGCGGCGGTTGGTGTTCACGCTTTTCGCCGGCGACGAGGCGGCTGCGTGGCTGGCCAAAGTGGCTGCGGTGCGGCCAGAAGCCCCGGTCAACCTGCTGCCGTGGCGGCGGGCCATCGCGGCGCGGGCGGTCGACGACGGCGGGTACAAGTTGTCGAGCTACTGATCGACGGCCCGCGGCGGCACCTTTTGCCCTGCGGCGCCCAACAAATCCACAAGTTCCGCATGGACCCGCCCGTTGCTGGCGACGGTACTGGCGGCGAAAACGTCGTGGTCCTTGCCGGCGAAGTTGCTCAACTGGCCACCGGCGGCCTGGACGATGGCGTGTCCAGCCGTCAGGTCCCACGGCTTGAGGCCGATTTCGTAGAAGCCGTCGCTGCGGCCCATGGCGAGGTCGCACAAATCGGTCGCCGCCGAACCCGAACGCCGCACGCAATGCGCGGTCGCCAACACCGCACCCAGCCAACCCAGCAACTGCGGCAGGCGCTGGCGGCGGTCATACGGAAAGCCGGTGACCACAAGCGCGCGCGACAAGGTCGCCACCGGCGACACCGCGATCGGTCTGTCGTTGCAGGTGGCCGGGATGCCAGCGCCGCCCACGAACATTTCTCCGCGCGGCGGGTTGGCGACCACGCCGATGACCGGCCGGCCGTAGTACAGCAAGCCAACGGACGCGCACCACGCGGGGTAGCCGTGGGCGAAATTGGTGGTGCCGTCGAGCGGGTCGATGGCCCAGGTCCAAGGCAGTTCACGGACCCGGTCGCGCAGAGCCGCCGCGCCTTCGGGACCATCGCGTTCTTCGGCGAGTACGGTGTCGCCGAGGTCGGCGGCGCGCAGTTCTTCGAGGATCCATGCCTCGGACGCGCGATCGGCCGCGGTCACCAGGTCGATGGGCGATTTCTCGTCGTAGTCCGTCAACTGCCCGGCATGTCGGCGCAAGAGCTCGCCGGCGCCCTGGGCGAGGTGTTTCGCCAGCCTGAGGCGCAGTTGCAAAGCCTCGGCCAGCGGACCGCGGTCGGTCACGGCCAGGCGGCGGGCGTGGCGGTGCCGGCGGGCAAGACGCCGTCGGCCTGGCCGCGGTCCATGGCATGGCGCAGGCTGTCTTCGGCGGTGCCGACGCGGGCATCAAAGCGGCGTTGGCTTGCCAGCAGGCGCTGCAACCGCGGCGTGATGTAGTCCACCGCCTCTGCTCCCTTGACCGCGCCCTGGAACTTGCGGGCGGTGCCGCGACCGTCGGGCGCCGTGCCGGCAAGCAGCGGAATCATGTCCGATCCATAGCCCGCCGCTTCCAGCCGCTCCTTGTCGCGGTCCAGGTCGTAGGCGAGCAGGCGCAGGCCGTCGGCGACCCCGTCGAAGCGCCGCGCCTGCACGGCCTCGTGAAAGTAGCGGCACGGCTCGCACCACTTGGCGCCGACGTAGACCAAAAGCGACCGGCCATCGGTCTTGGCGCGCGCCCACTCGCGCCGCACCTGGTTCGCGACGTCGCCTTCGGCGGGGGCGTCGACCCAGTCCACGCCGCCCGCCTGGCCGCGGTCTGGCGGTGCCCGCCTTTGCTCCGGTGGCACTGCCGGTGCGACCGCCGCTGGTTTCACCGCTTCGGTGGCGGGCGCAGGGGGCGCAGGGCGAGAACAAGCCGAGGCGGCCACAACGGCGAGGGCGAACAAGCGACGGGTCATGGGCTCAGGGCGGTCGGCCGCGACAGGCGGGCAAAAGGACGCGCAGGGTACACGGTTTGGGGGGCAGGCGGAATAGCGTGCCCCGGTCGTCCCGCCGTCATCACGCCCCATATCCTCCGCGACCGCCCACGCCTTTGGCACCTCGTCGGGCGCGACCGCGACTGACCATGCAACCGTGACCAAACGATGACGCCCTCCGCGCCGCCCTTGTGACGCACAGGGCGCATCCTCGCCCTGCGCCCGGCACCCCGCCGCGCGTCCGCGAGGCCCCATGCTCCTGCTCGAACCGCCCAGACCCGATCCGGCGCCCGTCGCCGTCCATCCCGTCGCCGCGCTTGCCGACGCCGGCCCGCAAGTCGCCCCGGACAAGGGCCATTACGAGCCCAGCGCCATCGCGCTCATGGTCACCGTCCACGTGCTCGGCGTGCTCGGGCTTTTCCTGTTCCCGCCGACCTGGCCGCTCGTCGCCTTGTGCGTCGGCAGCTACTACCTGCGCATGTTCGGAATCACCGCCGGCTACCACCGCTACTTCGCGCACCGCACCTACCGCACCAGCCGCTGGTTCCAGTTCGTGCTGGCGTTCTTGGGCAGCACCGCGACCCAGCGCGGGGCCCTGTGGTGGGCGGCGCACCACCGCGACCACCACCGCCACAGCGACCAAGAGCGCGACCTGCATTCGCCCCTGCGCCGCGGCTTCTGGTGGTCGCACATCGGCTGGATCGTCCACTCGTCGAGTACCGAGACCCGCTGGGGCAACATCAAGGATTTCACCAAGTATCCCGAGCTGGTGTGGCTCGACAACTGGCGGCTCTTTGCGCCGGTGGTGTACGCCGCGACCCTGTTCGCGCTGGGCGGCGCTCCAGCGTTGTTTTGGGGCTACTTCCTGAGCACGGCTTTTCTCTGGCACGGCACCTTCGTCATCAACAGCTTGTGCCACGTGTGGGGCAGCCGGCGCTTTGAGACCACCGACACCAGCCGCAACAACCTGTGGCTGGCGCTCCTGACGCTTGGCGAGGGCTGGCACAACAACCACCACCACTACCAGAGCTCGGTGCGGCAGGGCTGGCTGTGGTGGGAGGTCGATGGGTCGTTCTACGCGCTCAAGGCCTTGGAGAAGTTGGGGATCGTCTGGAAGCTCAAGAGCGTGCCCGAGCGGGTGTGGACGCCGGGCGCCGCCAGCGAATCTGTAGACCCGGCAAAGACCGCGGACGGTGGCGCCGCGGCCATCGAGGCGCTGGCGGTGGCGGAGCCGGCGAGTTGAGGTGGGCCGGTGCCTTGTGCGGTTGGGGTGGCGGATTGGCACCCGCTGGCCGCCGCCGCACCGCCGGGTCCTGCCGACCCCAATGAGCGAAAACCGGGTCGGCCCGAGCGCACCGGCGTCGCCTCAAGCGCGCGGCACCTGCAGCCAGAACCGCGTCCCCTCGCCCTGTGCGCTCTGCACACCCACGGTGCCGCCGTGCCCCTCCACCGCGGCGCGCACGATGGCGAGCCCGAGCCCCGTGCCGCCCGCACTGCCGCGGGTGGTGAAAAACCGCTCCCAAACCCGCGGCAAGGTCGAGGGCGAGATCGTCGCGTCGTTGTGGACAGCGATCTCCACCGTGCCCCCAGGACCATCGACCAGCGTTGCGGTGACGCGGCCACCCGGCGAGCAGTGTTGCCGCGCGTTGTCGATGAGGTTGCGCAGCGCAGAGCCCAACTGCGCGGCCCGCCCGAGCACGAACGGCGCCTGGGCCGTCACCGCGACAGCGACGTCAGGTTGGCCGACGATGGGCGCCGCAGCATCGCGCAACAAGGCCCCGAGGTCCACGCGCTCGCGCGGACCGTCGTCTGCCTGTAGCCGCGACAGTTCCAGCAGCCGCGTCACCAGGCGATCCAACCGGCTGGAATCTGCGAGCATATTGCGCAAGAACCGCTCCCGCGCCGCAGGGTCGTCCGCGGCGCCTTCCAGCAAGAGCTCGGTCGCGCCGCGCAGGCTGGTCAGCGGCGACTTGAACTCGTGCGACATCCGCGCCGCCAACTCGGCGAGTTCACGCGGTCGGTCGGCCAAGCGTTGGCGCATCTCGTCGAGCGCGCGCGCGAGTTCGCCGATCTCGTCCTTGCGCTCAAGTGCCAGCGACTCCGTCAGATCGCCCGCAGCTATGCGCCGCGCGGTCCGGGTCAGTCGCTCCAGCGGCCGGGCGATGGTGGCGGCGAACAAAAGCGACAAGACGCCAGTCGCCAGGACCGCAACGACAAGGACCCGCCACAGGTCGCCGCGCAGGCGGTGCATGGCTTGCAGGACCGGCAGCGACGATCGGGTCAGATACACGACGCCGACCACATGGCCGTCGCGCAGCATCGGCACGGCGGAAAACAGGAACACGCGGTTGCCGTTGCGCCAGACCCTCGTCGCCGCGCCGTAGTGGCCCGCAACGGCTTTGCGGATTTCTGGGCGAGCGGCGAGGTCCGATGGCGCCAAGGCGACCACTCGGCCGGTGCGCGTTACCGTGGCCGGCAAGTCGATGGGCACAAGGTGCGGCGCGTCTGGCTCGCCGCCTTCGGGCGGACCGTTGGCGTGCGAGTCGGCCTGCAGCAGCCCGCGGGCATCCAGAAGGCGAATCCTCGATCGCGTGGTGCGGACGGCCGCAACCAAGAGCGGTGCGCGCTCGGCCAGGCGCAGACCTGTCGGATCGGCCAAGAGCGCCGCCTTGAGCACCAGCGCTTGGTGGACCATGTCGGTCTCCAGCGCGGCCAACATCTCGCGTTCGAAAAAGCGCGCAAAGCCGATGCCAGCGATCGGCACGGCGACCAACAACAGGTGGACCAGCAACAGGCGGACCCGAATCCGCCACAGCCACCCGAGCACGCGCCGCCAGCTTGCCGGTCGCGAATTCACGGAGCCCTGGCGGACAGGGCGGCGCGATAGCCGAGACCGTGGACGGTTTCGATGGGGTCAATGTCGAACGGGCGCAGTTTGGCGCGGATGCGGCGCACGTGGGTATCGACCGCGCGCTCGGTGATGGCGTGGCCCTCGCGCCAGGCCCGGTCGATGAGTTGGCCGCGCGTGAAGACCAGGCCCGGCCGCCCGAGGATGGCGCGCAGCACCGCGAGTTCGGTCACGGTGAGGTCCACGGGCACGCCCGCCACGGTCGCCTCACAGCGCGCTCCGTCCAGTCGAAGTGGTCCAAAGTGGAGATCCGGGCGGCCGGGCGGTGGCGGCTCGGGTAGCGTGTGTGAAGCCGAAGGCGTGGCTTGGGCGGCGCTTCGACGCAGCACGGTGCGCACACGGGCCACCAGCTCGCGTGGGCTGAACGGCTTGGTGACGTAGTCGTCCGCGCCCAGGTCCAGCCCGGCCACGCGGTCCACTTCCTCGCCGCGCGACGACAGCAAGATGACGGGCAAGCTGCCCGACGCACGCAACCGCCGGCACACCGACAGGCCGTCGAGTTCGGGCATCAGCACGTCGAGAATCGCCAGATCGACGCCGCCCTGGCCCACTGCCGCCAAGGCCGCCTGGCCATCGGCCGCCCATGCCACAGCGAAGCCCTCGCGTTCCAACGCATACTGCACCACTTCGCGGATGTGGGCATCGTCGTCAACCACCAGAATGCGCGCCAATCGGACACCTCCGGGGCGATGCTACCCTTGGCGGCCGGCGACGCCAATCCCCGCGAGTGGACTACGTTGCCGTCGGCGGGACGGTGAATTCGGGTTCGTCCAGGACGCCGTCCAGGCCTTCAACCCTGCACACCAGCTCTCGGACCAGCCCAGCGGTATCGGCGTCGGCCGCACCGGCCAGGCGCACCAACTCGGCCTGGGTCTGCAACTGGGCGATCAGTTCATGCACCTCTTCGATGTCACGCGCGGCGCGGTCGCGCATCGCGTGCAGGCGAGCGATGTTGGCCCTGCGCAGTTGGGCGGTCCGAATAGCGGTCGCCGAGGCCGCGCCCGCCTGCATCGCAGCAATCCGCGTGGCCGCCGCCGCATCGTCGAACGTCGGCTGGTGCAATAGAGCCTCGATGTCGCGGACCCTCGCGACGGCGCGCTCAAGCCGGTCGAGCAACAGGCGTGCCGTCGCAGCGTCGGGGAGCAAGGTCGCCAGCGCCGTGCCCTCGGCAGCGCGCAGAGCGGCGATGAGGTCCGCAGCCGGCCCTGTCGCCGGAGCGATGGGCACAACCGGACGGGTCTGGGCGAACAACAGCGGGCCGTAGAGCGGCCACAGCAGCAACAGCAAGGCCGCGTCGGTCGCCCAGCGCGCCGGCCCTGGCACCGTCCCCGACCGCTGCACCATCACGACCGCGCAGCCGGCACCGACGAGGCCATACAGGACCATCAGTTCCATCAGTTTCACTGGTCACCGCCGTGGACGGTGGACGGCAACGGTGCGCTGCCACGCCGGAACTCGCCGCGAGCAGAATCCGCGCTGCCTTCCAAGGCCGCGCCCAGGTCGCCCTCCAACGCGCGCAGGAACACCGGCGCTGGGGCACGCGGCCGCAGCAACCACGGGCGCGCCGTCCAGGCCAACTGGGCAGCGGCAATCGCGAATACGGTGACGAGCCCCACCGCGGCCAGCGAGGAACCCGGCCGCGCGGTCGAGCGAAGGCCGCGGACCAGCGTCGCGACGGCGACCAGACCGGCACCGGCGTATGCGGTCACCGTGGCCAGCACCGCTGCGTGGTAGCCGACGTCGGCCAGCTCGCACAGCCGCAAAAACGGCACGGCGCCGACCAACGCCAGGCTCATCCGCGCCAGTGCGATCAGGAATAAGGCGAGATCGCGGCGCAATTGGGCGGGACGACCGAGCGCGCAGTTGAACGCGGTCAGCGCCGGTGCGCTCACTGCCGCTGTCGCCAGCAACACCAGTGGCAGCTTGACCGCCGCATAGACGACCTGGACGCCGCCGTAGTAGGCGCCGACCGCACCGCCAAACACGGCGCCAGCCACGGCGATGGTGGCCAGCGCCGCGCGGGCCAGGCCAGCCAATTCGTCGTCGGCGGCGACGCGGGTCAGGACCCGGTCGGGATGGCGCAGCAGTGCGTCGAAGTCGGCGCCAAGACCGCTGTGGGCCGGCGGACCCGACGACGCCGGCGGCGGATTGGACCGCGCGGGGGGAAGAGCTGGCTCCGTGGCATGCTGCCATACGGCCGTGGTGCCATCGACCATCGACGGCAGTTGCGGGGGGCCTGCGTGCATGACGCCTCCGAATGAACTGTACTGCGCCGGTTCAGCGCCCTAGAGTTTGCTGAAAAAGGCCCGTACCGATGGGCACCGCCACCAAGGCCCAAGCCCAGACCAGCCAAGTCGCCCGTGCACCCAACACGCCGTTGCCGAGGTGCGCCGCCAACGCGCGAAGGGCAACGATCGCACCGGCCAACAGCGCGTAGCCAAACAGAGTTTGTGTGTGGCGGTCGGTGCGCGTCGCCTCAAGCAGCACCAGGAGCGGCGCGACACCCAGGAGCACCCAGCTGAGCGCGGCAAGCGCCCGCAGCGTGGCCGCTCCAAGCGCGGCAATGCTCGGCGACTCACCGCTCAGTGCGGCGCCCACGAACAGGGCCGGCATCGCGGTCAGCACCGTCAGTTGCAGCACGCCCGCGGCCAGAGCGCCGTCGACCAGTCCGCTGCCAGCGGCGTCAACGCCACCGTTCGCCATGCCAGCCACGACCGGACCCGCCACCGCGACCCAGCCTGTGCGTGTCCATCCGGCTTGGAGGTTGGCCTCCGGTTCCAACGCTTGCTGACTCATTCTCGCCCTGTCGCGTCCATCGTGGACACCGACAGTATGGGCGGGAGTTGTGGCTTGCGTGCGGCACTGCGGTGACAGGTCCGCGGCACAATTGTGGCAGCTGTGTGGCGCCGCAGGACGATTCCTGCGCAGCGCGCGATCGACCAAGGGCACATCCGCGCAGTCCACAAGCGAAAAAGGCGTGCCCGAGAGGGTCTTGGGCCCATGCACGCCCGCCACCCGCCCGGACACGCCCACCGCGGCGACCGGGATCGCGGCCGCCGTCGCGTCCCTGACCGCTACGGAATCAGCGCCTTGAGCTGACCAAGCAGCGCCTTGGCATCGGCCAGGTTGGGTTGAAATTTGTCCACGGTCGCCAACTCTGCGCCACCTTCGGCCAGTTGGGTGTCCACCCGCTTGACGGCCGCATCCAGCACGGCCAGCGCCGCCTCTTTCTGACCGGCCTCGACCAGCTTGCACGCGTCGAAGAGGTCGATGCCCGTGTGGAGCACGACGAAGGTGCGGCGCACGATGGGGCTGGCGAAGTAGGCCAAGCCGCCATCGGGGATGCCGAACAGCCCTGGCACCTGCACCGGCACGCTGTAGCTCTCGCTCGCACCGGTCTTGGCAATGCTGTAGCCGTATTGCACGGTCGAGAGCAGCAGACCTTGGAACGCCTCGGGCTTGAGGTCGGCCGGCGGCTGCAGCCGCACCATCACGATGCCGTTCTTCTTGCTGGCAAAGAGCGTCGGCATCGCGACCTTGCCTGCGTTCGGGTCGGGGTTGGTGCCGGGGTCGGGCTTGCCGGGCTCGGTCGTCTGGGTGGCTTTCTTGGTGCCGGTGATGGTCACGGTCTTGCCTTCGGTTACCCATTCGAACCCGGGGATGTCCTGCACCTTCCAGCCCTCGCCGATGCTGAACTTCATCCACAGCTTCTCGGCGACTGGCAAGAGCATCGTTTCGAGGTCTTGCACGAACACCGCCTTGGCGTGGTCGCTGTTCTGCACGAACCAGGCGGTGCCGTTGCCGACCTGGGCCATCTCTGTCATCAGCTTGACGTCGAAATCGAAGCCGACGCCCACGGTCGAGACGCTGCACCCTTCCGCGGCGGCAGCCTTGACCAACGAAACGATGGCGGCCGCGCTGGTGTTGCCCGCGGTGGCCACGCCGTCGGACAAGAAGAGGATGCGCTTGTTCTGGAAGGCCGCGCCGGCGCCAAAGCAGTGCTTGTGGCCTTCTTGCATGCCGCCGTGGATGTTGGTGCCGCCGTTGGCGACCAAGGCATCGATGACGTTATGGACCTTTTGTGCTTCGTCGGGTCCAACGATCGCGGGCGCGTAGTCGGTCTTGACGTCGCTGGAGAACGAGACGATGCCTAGCCGCGTGCCTTTGGGCAGGTGGTTCACCATCTCGTGCAGGCCCGCCTTGACGTCGGTCATCTTGTTGCCGCTCATCGAGCCTGAACGGTCGATGACAACGGTCAGCGCGAGCGAAGTCTGCACATCGTCGAGTTTCTTGTGGCTGTTCAGCCCGATCTGGATCACCGCCTCGGGCTTGCCCCCCGCCGGCTGGAACGCGGCGCCGAGCGCGTGCAGCGACACCACCCGGTCCTTGGAAGCCGGCGGCAGCATCGTGTCGTGTTCGTTCAGAAAGCCCTCCAGCGTCATGTCGGTCGCCTTGGGCAGTTGCTTGGCGTTGAGCTTGGACCGGAAGAACGCGATGTCCTGGGCGCCGCCCGGCTTGAGTCCGATGCCGCTATCTTCGGCGTTGGCCGCGCCACCCGAACCCGTGCCGCCCTGCTTTGCGGGACCGGCCGAGCCGGGATTGTAGGCCCCACTCGATGCGTCGGCGCTGCCCCGGTAGTTGCTGCTGCCGCCTCCGCCTGTTTGGGTCGCCTGCGCGCTGCTTGCTGTGCCACCGCCGGCCGGGTCGATGGCCATGCTGGCGCAGCCAAACAGCGCGGTTGTGGCCAGGGTCGCGGCCAGCAATCGCAGCGCGCTGCGGATGATCTTGGTGTTCATGGCGTCCTCCCGGTGTGCGCCCGCGGCGGGATGCGGCGGGGCTGCTCGGGTCGGCTGCAAGGGGCGTGCCAACGTGACGGACAGACATAACACCATCAAATCAGGCGTGTTATTTCGATGCGCTGCCTGAAGGAGTCGGCATGCGGTGCAGATAATTTCTACATGAGCTGGAAAACGTCACTCGCGGCCGATGTCGCCGTTCCCCTGTGGACTGAAGCGGTAGCCGATGCCGCGCACTGTGACAAAAAACTTGGGCGCGTCCGGGTTTGGCTCCAGCTTGCCGCGCAGGCGCATCACGAAATTGTCCACCGTGCGCAAGGTTGCGTGCTCCGTGCTCCACACGTGCTGCAACAGCGTATCGCGGGTCAACACGCGGTCTGGTCGGTCGAGCAGGTAGGTCAAGAGCGAAAATTCCCGCGCCGTCATCGGCACATCGAGGCCGGCCTTGCGCACGCGGTGGGCGGCGCGGTCCACTTCGACATCGGCGAACGCCAACATCTGGCGCGGCGCCTGCGACCGACCGTTGGCCCGGCGCAGCGCTGCCCGGATGCGCGCCCGCAGTTCGCCGAGGCTGAACGGCTTGGTCACGTAGTCGTCGGCCCCGAGTTCAAGGCCCAGTACCTTGTCGGCTTCGTCGATGCGCGCCGTCAGCATGATCACCGGCACGTCGATGCCGCGCGCCCGCATGGTCCGCAGCACTTCGAAGCCGTTGCGTCCCGGCAGCATCACGTCGAGCAACACCAGGTCCACGCGTTCGCGCTCCAGGATCGCCAGAGCGCGCTCGCCGTCCGCGGCCAGGATCGGCTTGTGGCCCTCAAGGCTGAGCGTGATCTCGAGCCCTTCGCGAATGGCGGCGTCGTCTTCGACCGCAAGGATGCGGGCGTTGGCAGGCGGCGGGGTCGGTGGCGGCACGGGCGCTCGCGGCCGCCGGGGGGCGGTCGGGGGGTTTTGCCGGGTTTTCGGGTCGTGCGCAAGCGCATGGGCAGGTGGCTTTCGCTTTGCGCGGTGGCGCCTATTGCGCCCGCACCAACCCCAGCCCCAACGTCCAACTGCTCCCCTCCGCCACCGGCGACCCCGACGAGTCGACCAACGCACTGTGCGCATAGGCCGCAAAAAGTCCATACATATTCGCCTGATTCAACACCAGGTACAGGCTGACATCGCGCGACGTCTGCCGCAGCCCGCCCAGGTGCCACACCGCCCCCCACGCGGCCGATGCTCCGCCGAGCGCCCCGACATGCAGCGCCGCAACGGCCTTTGCCCCCACACCCATGGCGCTCTGCTGGCCCTTGGCGTAGTCGCCGGCCGCTTTGGTGTGCAGCAACGTGTTGGTCTCGCCCAGCGCTGCTGCGGCGCCAAGCGCCAAGGGTCCCAGGGCTACCGGCAGGGTGCCAAGGTCGCACTGCCACACCGTGGTGCGCTGCCCAGGCGCCAAGCTCGGCTTGTCGTAGGCGCCAAAACTCAGGATGCGCAGCGGCGCCGCCTGCACCCGCAGCACCACGTTCTCCGTGAAAGCCCCGAACTCGCGCCAGCCCATGGCGTCAACCCGCAGCGCCGTGCTGTACGGCTGCTCGTAGCCCAGCACCACCGCGCCCAGGGCGTGGCCGTCGGCATGGGCAGGGGTCGGCAAAAGCAGGGCAAGCATCCCCAGCGCAAAACACACGCGAAAACATGGATCTGAACAATGGGGGGGGCGGTTCTGACGGCCGATTTCCGGTCGCGCCGTCAGCCGCGACGCTGGCCCACAATGCGGGCGGGGACTATGGGAAGCGAATCCAAAAACAATACGTGAAAACAAGGATCTGAACAATGGGGGGGGGCATGTTTGCCTCGACGGAGGGGCGATCGCAGCGCAGCGAAAAACCCATTCTAAAACATGGATCTGAACAATGGGGGGGATCATTCCAGCCACCTCGCGACCGCCTCTGCCCAGGCCTGGGGGCGTTCCAGGGAGACGTGATGGCCGGCGCCGGGAACAGCGACCAATCGCGCGCTCGGCAGCACCGCCGACCATGCCGGGGCCAGCGCCGCGAACTTGACGTCCATTCCGCCCGTCCATACCAAGGCGGGCAACTCGGGCCGCGACGGACAGGCCCGCAGGTCGGGCATCGTCCCCGTGCCCCACAGCCGCAGGGCGCGCGCGAGTGCGACCGGGTCTTGGGAAAGGCGCTGGGATTGCTGCATGCGCCACCCTTGCGGATTGGAGGCCAGCACCCGCTCGCGTTGACCGGCGAAGATCGGCTGCGCTTCCCACACGGCCGCGGCGCGATCGGTGGTCAGCGTGGCCATGTGCGCGGCCAGGACGGCGTCGGCGTCGCGTCTGCCCTTCGCCTCGGCTGGTTCCAGCCCTGGGTGGCCGGACTCCAGCATCAACCCGGCAAGCCGCGGGCGCGCACCGTCGACGTGGTGCGCGAGCGCCCACGAAGCCGCCACCCGCGCGCCCATCGAGTAGCCGATGACCAACGGCGGCTGCGCCAACTGCGCGACGACAGCGTCCAAGCAATGCCACAGCCACTGCCAAGCCCCCTCGCCGTCGTTGGGTCCACAAGCGCGCGATCGGCCATGCCCCGGCAAGTCGATGGCGACCCACCGGCGCCGCACACCTTGGCGTTCCAGATGGGCCAGCGGGAGCCGCCAGCCCGTGCCGTCCGCGAAGAAACCGTGCAACAACACCACAGGCGGCGCCTCGCGCGGACCCCATACTTGGTAGTGCAGTGGCAGGCGGCCCCCAGCCGCCCGGGGGGCGGTCCCGCGCATTGTGAATCAGGTCGCCCACGAGCGGCAGTTTTCTGGCCGCCGCCGCGATTTGACACCCCGCCGCTACACAGGCTAGATCCCGCGCCCCGCGGTCGGCCCATTGCCCCGCGGCCAGCGAGGCCCGGCATGGGTTTATCAAGCGGCAGCGTCAGTTACCTGCGGTTCGTGGCCGAACCCGTGCCCGAGGCTTTCGAGCCGCGTTTCTGCGAGGCGCTGTGGAACCACCGTTTCCAGGAGATCGATCCCCACGGCGAGATCGAGAAAGCCCACGGCTGGGTACGCTTTGACGACGCGTTCGAGGCTGAGATTGACCCCGAATCGCTGGTCCTGGAGTCTGGACAGTTGTTGCTGCGCCTGCGCATCGACACATTGAAGATCCCAGCGGCGACGCTCAAGGCCTATGTGGACAAGGCCGCCAAGGACCGGGCCAAGAAAGACGGCCGCGATCTGCCGGGCAAGAAGGAGCGCGAAGCCCTCAAGCTCGAGGTCGCCAAACAACTGCGCGTGCGCTCGCTGCCGCGCATGCAGCTCGTCGAGGCCGCATGGAACGTCCACGACGGCGAGGTGCGGCTTTTCTCGACCAGCAAGGGCGTCGCCGGCCTGTTCGTCGACCACTTCGAAAAGACCTTCGAGCGCAAGCTGCAGTTCGTCGGGTTGCTCGAGGTGCTGCCCCTGCGCGGCATGACCCAGCAAGAAATCGATGGCCTCGCGCTCATCGACGCCGAACGCTTCCACTTGATTGCCCGCTAGGAGGCTACCCATGGCCGGCGCCGACCGCTTTTCGTTTCTGGGCCGCGAGTTCTTGACCTGGCTGTGGTTCGAGGCCGAACGCAACGGCGGCCGTATCGGCGTCGGCGACCAGAGCTACGGCATCGAGTTCGCCCAGAAACTGGTGCTCGAGAGCGCAGGCACCCTGCGCGAGGGGTCCACCGTGCAGGCCGAGGCTCCTTCCCAGGCCGAGGAGGCCCGCACGGCGCTCCGCGTCGGCAAGAAAGTGGCGCGGGCCCGGCTGGTGCTGTCCTTGGGCGAACGGCAGTTCTCGTTCAACCTCGACGCCGAGACCATGGCGATCTCGAACGCCAAGCTGCCGACCGAACTCGGCGTGCGCGACGCGGCTGGTCTGGACGAACGGGTGGCGCTGCTCGACCAGCTCGAAGCCGCGGTCGACGGCCTGTACGTTGCCTTCGTGCGGATGCGCAGCCAGGAGGCGACCTGGGGCCCGGTGCGCGACGCCATGCGCGCCTGGGTGTCGACGCCGGCCGACGCATAGCCAGACACTGGGTCGCGGCGCGCGGCGATGCTGTTCAACTCGCTCCTCTATCTGCTGTTTCTCGCGGCTGTCGTCGGCGGGTCGTGGGCGCTCGTGCGCTGGCCGACGCCGCGGGCGTTGCTGCTATTGCTGGCGAGTTGCACCTTCTACATGGCGTGGAGTCCGCGCTATGTGCTGTTGATCCTCGGAGCTGCGGCGTTCGACTGGGCGATGGCCCGGGTCATCGAGCGCACCGACGACAGCCAACCGGTGCGCAGGCGTGCGCTCATGCTCGCGTCGGTCGCCGTCAACTTGGGGCTGCTGTGCTACTACAAGTACGTCGGCTTTTTCGCTGAAAACTTCGTGGCCTTGGTCAAGCTCTGCGGGTTCGACGTGAGCTTGTCGATTGCGCGCACGGTGTTGCCGGTGGGCATCAGCTTCTTCACCTTTCAGTCGATGGCCTACGTCGTCGACGTGTGGCGGCGCGAGATCCCCGCGGAAAGGAGTCTGTGGCGGTTCTGGCTTTTCGCGACGTTCTTCCCGCAACTGGTGGCCGGACCCATCTCGCGGGCGCACATCCTTTTGCCGCAACTGCACCGCAACCCGGTATTGCGCGACGACGACGTGGGCGAAGCACTTTTCCGCATCGGCCGCGGCCTGGTCAAGAAGGTGTGCATCGCCGACTGGCTGGCGCTGAACCTGGTGGACCGGGTGTTCAGCAACCCCGGTGTGTACTCTGGCGCCGAAATCATGGTTGGGTTGTACGCCTATACCTTGCAGATTTACTGCGATTTCTCAGGGTACACCGACATCGCCATCGGTTCCGCGCGGTTGCTCGGCATCACCCTTCCCGAGAACTTCAACCGGCCGTACCGGGCGCGCACGGTCGCCGAATTCTGGCGGCGCTGGCACATGACGTTGTCGACGTGGCTGCGCCACTACGTGTTTTTCCCGCTCGGCGGCAGCAAGGGCAGCGTCTGGTTGGCGCATCGCAACACCTTGATTACGCTGACGTTGATTGGCTTCTGGCACGGCGCGAACTGGACCTTCGTGCTCTACGGCCTGTTGCACGGGGTCGCCATTGCCGTCAACCGCACCCAGCACAGAAAGATGCCCAAAGGCTGGACCCACGACCAGCTGCCGTGGGCGAGCAACCTGTGGCGCATCGCCCTGACCTTCCATTTCGTGGTGCTGGCGCGGATCTTGTTCCGTTGCCCCACCTTGCAAGCCGCGGGTGACATGGTCGGCCACTTGTTCAGCAACGGCGCCGGGCTTGCGCGCATCGACGGCGGCACTTGGGCAGTTCTGGCGCTCGGCTACGCGGTCCATTTCGCCCCGCCGGCCTGGCTGGAGCAACTGCGCATTCGGTTCATCGCCCTGCCTGGGTATGCGCAGGGTGGCGTGCTGTCCGCGGCGGCCGCCGGCATGGCGCTCGTGGCCGAAACCGACGCCGTGCCCTTCATCTACTTCCAGTTTTGACCCGATGACGAGCGACCCTGCCAGCCCAACCGACCGCAGCGCGCGCGACCGCGTGGCCCGCGTGGCGTCCGACGCCTTTGCCCCTGCGCCGGGCGAGGCGGTGGCTGGGGCGGCCTTCCCCAAAGGGCCCTTGCTGCGGTTGCTGCAAGCGGTTGTGGTGCTGGTGTCGGCGAGCCAGGTGCCCGCTGTCATCCCCGGCCTGGACGACTACCGCTATTGGGAGCGCCTGGACCCCTCGCCGCTCGTGCGCGCCCTGACCCTGCAAGACCCGCCCGCGGCTGAGATGTTGCCTGCGACAGCAGGGGCGCCCAAGGCGAACGGCGACGACGACCTGGACGACGCCGAACTCGACCGCATGGCAGGCGTGCATGGGGCGGCGCAACTGCCGAAATCGGCATCGGAAACCGACGACGCGACGACTGGCTTGCCCAGTGCGCCGACCGGTGACGACCCTTTGGCCGTGGACGACGAGACCCTCAAGGGCCAGGCTGTGTGGCTCGAAGGCGACCTCGAACACGGCGCGCCGCTTTTCCGCGCCCTGGCCGACCTTGCGCGCGGCCGGCGCACCCACGTGCGCATGGGCCACTGGGGCGACTCGCACATCGCCAACGACGGCATCACCCACGTCACGCGCCTCTTGCTGCAAAAGCGCTTCGGCGACGGTGGCCACGGCTTCGTCCTGCCGCAAGGTCGGACTGAGTGGTACAGCCACAAGGGCGTGACGCTCGCACCTTCCGAAGGCTGGTCGCTCGTCAACTTCTTGAACGGCAACGCCAGAGATGGCGCGTACGGCTACGGTGGAGTGGGCCTCGACGGCGGCCCCGGCGAGACCGTGGCCTGGACCACCACCGCCAAAAGCCCATGGTCGCGCGCCCACCTGTACTTTCGCGCCAAGGGCCGCGGCACCTGGCAAGCCCGCCTCGACGGCAAGGCGCTGCCCAAAGCTGATTTTGCGCCCGCGGCACCGACCGATCTCGCATTCTCCTGGACTTCCACCGATGCCGCACATGCCATCCAAGTCAAACTGGCGGCCGGCAGGGCGCGGGTTTTCGGCATCGCCCTGGAGCGCGAACGGGGCGTCGTCTACGACAGCTTGGGCGAGGTCGGCGCCCGCGGCGTGCGCTGGAAGAACGCCGACGCCGTCCACCTGCAGGCGACCATGGCCCTGCGCCGGCCCGACGCGGTCATCGTCAACTACGGCGGCAATGAGCGGCTGGACAAGCTGGCTGAGGCGACCTACGTGCAGCGCATGAACGACGTGGTGACGCTGCTCAAGGCCGGCCGCACCGACGTCGCCTGCCTGGTTTTCGGCCCATCGGACCACGGCCTCCGCGAAAAAGGCGCCATCGTCAGCGACCCGGCCATCGTCAAGCTCATTCGCTGGCAGCGGCGGGTCGCCAAGGAGTCCAACTGCCTCTTCTTCGACACCAGGGCGCTAATGGGCGGCGACGGCAGCATGGGCCGCTGGGTCAAGCAGGGCCTGGGATGGAGCGACTACAGCCATTTCACCGCCAAGGGCGAACGTGCGATGGGCCAAGGCACCTACCACGCGCTCTTGCGCGGTTTGCGCGACTGGCTGCGCGCCCATCCCGAACGCGGCAGACGCGAGTGACGCTCGCGTGACGCAGGGCGTTTTGCCGTCCACGGATTTGGCCTACACTCTGGTCTAGGCGTGCGCGGGGGCCCCGAAATCCGCGCGGTGCGGGTGCACACGCCGCCACAAGGACGAGCAGCCACCGGCGCGGCCGGACTGGCGGGCGAGGATTGCATGCGGGTTTTGCTGGTCGAAGACGACAACCTCATCGGCACGATGGTGCGGCTGAACCTGGAGCAGGACGGCTACGCGGTCGACTGGCAGCGTTCGGGAGAGGCGGCGTTGCAGACGCTGCGCGGCGGGCGCTTTGATTGCCTGCTCCTCGACATCGGCCTGCCCGGCATCAGCGGCATCGACGTCGCCAAGCAGGCGCGCAAGCTGGGGGTCGGCACGCCGATTCTGATGCTCACCGCACGCGACGAGACCGACAGCAAGGTCCAGGCCCTGGACTACGGCGCCGACGACTACCTATGCAAACCCTTCGAAATGAAGGAGTTGCTCGCCCGGGTTCGCGCGCACATCCGCCGCAGCCAGGGCAGCCTTGAGGTGCCGACCGATCAGGAACTGCGCATCGGCCTCGCCACGGTCAACATGGAGCGGCGGGCTCTGACCACCCACGACGGCTTGATCCAAGAACTGTCGGACAAGGAGGCCGTGCTGCTCGCCTTGTTGCACAAGAACCCCGGCCGGGCCCTGTCGCGCGCCGACATCCTCGAAGAGGTGTGGGGTATGGACGCCACGCCGACCGAGCGCACCGTCGACAACTTCATCGTTCGCCTGCGCCGTTGGGTCGAGCCTGAGCCCGATCGCCCGCGCCACATCATCACCGTGCGGGGCTGGGGCTATCGCTACGAGCCGTGATCGCTATCGCTTCAGTTTTCGCAGCGAATTCAGTGTTCTGAACAATGGGGGGGTAGGTTCAAGCCCCGCATTCGGTCGCTATTTTGACGCCGGCTGCGCCGCCTTGTGCTTGGCGTACTCTTCGTCGTAGTACTTCTTCTGGTCGGCCTCGCTCATGTTCTGGGCGTCAGCGTAGCGGCTCGGGCACTTGACGGTCAGGTTCGATGCGCTGAGTTCGCCGTTGTCCAGGCGGCCCTGCACGATGGCTTCACGGCCCTCTTCGAACGGGTCGGGCAGCAACCTCGGATAGGCCACAGTCAACTGGTGGCCCTGGCCGTCTTCGAGATCGAATCGGAACTGGGCGCTGCCAGGCTCTCCGCGCACGCTGCCCTTGCGCACCTTGCCGCTGACCTTGATTTCGCGCCTGCCGATGTCTGACTTGTTCTCGGCCAGTTGCTGCAGGGTGTAGTTGTACATTCCCGCGCCGCCGCTCGTGCTGGTGCCGACGACGCCGAGGCCGATGCCCACGACCGCGACGACGACGACGACCGGTGCCCACGAGCTTTTCTTGCGCTGAATCGGGGCGTCATTGGTTGGCGGCTGGACCTGCTCGGACATGGGCATCTCGCGCGCCCCGTCGGGCGCCGGGTGCAGGGTAGGCCCGCTCCACCCGCCATTCAAGCGCGAACGGCGATTGCCCTGCCGGAGCGCGGGACTACGGCGCAGTGACCGTGATGGGCGTCGTCGTCGGCTTGTAGGTGTTGTCGGCTTCGCCGTCGACGACGCGCAGCGCGTCTTTGCCCCAGTCGTAGGCCGGGCCCTCGGTGCCGGCCATCTTGAGCAATTCCAGGTAGCTCGGCTGCTTTCCGCTCAGCAGGCCGACCAGGAAGCGCCCGAGCCCGGCGCCCGATCCGCCCGAGAATGATTCGAGGCCATTGGTGATGGTCTCCAGATCCTTGCTGCCGTTGACCTTGAGCTTGAAGTAGTCCTGGTTGTAGTAGTTGTAGCTGATGCACGAGTCGATAAAGAAGATCTGGTAGCTCTTGGGAAAATCGCTGGCGGTGTACAGCTCTGGGTCCCACGGGCCGCTGCCGATGTAGCTGTGGCCGTTGTACAGAACCACGTCCGATTTCTGGATGGCGCGCTTGTGCGGCCCATTGGACTCGCCGGCGCCGAAGAACTGGTTGATGCGCAGCGTGACTTTGCGCGGGGCACCGCTGCCGATCTTGACCGTGACGGTTTCTTCGAGCGTCACCCAGCGCTTCATGAGCGCCTCGCCCACCGCCTTGCGCAGCGCCAACTGGTCCGCCGACGAGAACCCAGCGGGAAACTCGCTGCGATCGAGCTCCCACTGCACGAATTTCTGGAAAGTGGCGCCGGTGACGGCCTTGCCATTGACGGAGAAGCTGCTCAGATCCTTGGGCGGGTCGGTCGCCACGATCTTGAGGCTGGGCCGCGCTGCAAGAATGGTCTGCATCTGCTCCATCATCTCCAAGTAGCCCGAGTCGTCGATGACGTGGTGGGCTTGTCCTGGCTCCGGGTGATCGATCTCGCCGTTGACGAGCGCGACGACGAGCTTGTCCTTCTCGACGCCGCCCGCCCACAAGCGCTGGTATTCCGGCCAGATCTGCCCGGCGGTCGACTTGCCGGGTGCGAGCCGCACCGTCAATGGCAAGTAGAGGCGGTCCACCTCTTCCTGCACGATCTGGCCGGTCTTGACGGCCTTGGCTTTCCTCACCGCGTCGATGGCCTTCTGCTCGCCGTTCATCGCGGTCTTGCAGGCGTTGCGCGACGGGTTGAACACGTACCAGAGGTCGAAGCGGAAATCCTGGTCGTGCTTGTCGTTGGCCGTGCAGTCCTTGAGCACCTTGTCCGACTGCGCCTGGTAGTCGCCGCATAGCGCCCCGAGCGCGAGCGAGCTCTTGCGCGACATGGTCTTGGGCACGATGCCCTTGTCGGTGAACTTGTAGCGGACCCGCAGCAGTTTGGTCGCCGCGCCCGCCTTGGGGTTGACGACGGACACTGCTTCCTTGTTGGTGGCGGCGATCTGGATGTCGGCCAATTCGCGCTTGGCAACGCTGACGTTGGCGGTGCGCAGGGGTCCGAACACGGTGCGGGTCTGCTTGCGCACGGCGTCGAGGATTGAGGATTCCGATGCAGTTTCACTTACATAGACCATGCCCTCGAACGAGAGGTCGCGCTCGAGCGCCGTCTGGCTCACCAGCTCCTGGTCGTCGCCGGCCTCGGTGGCCTGCTCGGCCTCGCAGCCCCAGGCACCGAAGACCAGGGCCGTCAGCCCCCACGCGGCCCAATGACGCGGTCCGAAATTGCACGAGCGCTCTGCTCGTGGCCCGTTGAAAAGCAGCATGGTTCCTCACCTGCCCGCCGCCGACCGACTGGGCGATTCGCTTGCGCCGGCTGCCTGTGCCCACAGGCGTTCAGCGCGCGAAGGGTTGCGTGCTGACCCGGCTGCGTGGGCGACCGGGCCCGCTGCGGGGCGCCCCAATCGGCCACCGCGGCAAAGACGCGATTTTGCGCCGGGTTGGCGCTCGGGTCAAGGCTTTTTTCGCCGCGAGCTGCCGGCCGCGTTCGGGCGGGAGCAGGGCGGCAGAATCGCCCCCCCCATTGTTCAGATCCATGAACTCGTTGCGATTTTATGCGTCGTCTGCCGCGTTCAATTCACGGTGCGTCCGCGCAACACCGAAACCCGGTCGAGTAGTCCCAGTGGCCCATGTCGTGCGCGGTGGTCGCGTACAAGCACCCGGGACCGTTGAGCTTGGTATCGACGTAGAATCCGCCCCGAAAAGTGCCGGCCGGGTCGGAGGTCCACTCGTGCAAGTTGCCCACGAGATCGAAGAGGCCCTCGGCGCTGGCGCAACCAGCAAACGCCCCGGTCTTGGCGACGCTCTCGGGCAACTGGTTGATGCACGGATGGCCCAACTGGCTCCAGATCCAAGCGGCGCCGGTGCCGAAGTACTCGACGGCTGGATGCACGGCGCGGCTGTCATTGCACAGTTTGGGCTGCAAGATCGGGCCGTACGGATAGGTCGTGCCGTTGGGACCCTTGCACGCGCGCAGCCACTCGGCGTCGCTGCACAGGCGCTTGCCTGCAGCCTTGCACGCGCCCTCGGCTTGCTTGCCGGAGATGTATCCCTGCGGCACCTGGCCGGGCCTGGCGACCGCGCGCACCTTTTCCTTGGCCGGGTTCCAGTACGGAGAATGCGGCTGCCATCCGGCTGCGGTCTCGACCTCCAGCGCCGCCTCCCATCGATCGATGCAAAACGGCTTTGTGAGGCCCTGGGTCAGCTTGGCCATGCCGGCCGGGCAATTGCCGAGGCCCGCGGGTGCTGCGCCCATGGTGGCGTTCGGCTGCGGCTTGGCCTCGGGGTCACACTGCGCCGCAGCGGCCTTGGGTGTGCAGCACTGGATGTCCTTGGGGCCGGGGCAGAAACCCGCGGTGGCGGTTCCTGGACAGGTGGCGACGGGCTGGCACGTGCCCGTGCCCTTGCCGGGCACCGCGCAGGGTGTTGCGGTCATCCCGTCTACCACCCCTGCACTGTCGTCTGTCGCTGCACCATCGCTGCCCGAGTCGCCAGCGCCGCCCGGTCCGCCATCGGCGACCGCCGGCCCATCCAAGGTCGCGCCGTCGCCGAATGCGTCGGGCGTCAGGGCCGCGTCGGCCGTGCGCCGTGGCGCATCGACGAGTGCGGCCTCAGCGCTGTCCGAAGTTGCGACCTCTCCGGCGCGGTTCGCGTCCCCGGCGGCGTGGCCCACGTCTGCGTCGGCCGCCTCGCCAGACGGCGACTGGGTCCCCACGGCAGAACACGCGACGCACGCGAAAACCAGCGGGGAGATGCGTCCAGTCACGGTGTCACACCCAAGCTGGCGAGCGCGTCAAGCAGCGCGGCCGGCTCCCAGCCGAGGCGTGCATCGACGATGACCCCTTTGGCATCCACAACGTACACGAGCGGCATGGGCGCGGCGTTGTTGGCCGGTTGCGCGAGCGTGTCCTGCAGCAGGGCTGAGTAGGCGTGGCTGTCGGCCGTCGTCAGCGGCGAGAACAGCACAGGAAAGCTGACCTTGGGCACCGCCATCTGGGGCACGGTCGCAGGCTTGTCCCACGGGTCGATGGCGACGACAGCCAACTTGCCCTGCGCCACCCACGGCTCGACCAGCGCGGCCAGACCGGAGAGCGCCACCAGGGCCATCGGGCACGCATGGGCCGCCACCACCACGACCCCGGGCTTGCCCGCAAGCGCCTTGTGGACGTCGATGATTTCGCCCTTGGCGTTCTGGTACGCGAGCTTGGGCAAGGCGTCGCTCAGCAGGTGCGCACCGCCGGCTTGGGTCGAGGGGGGCGAGACTTCGGGGCCGGCCTGGAGCACGGTCTGCGTTTTTGGTCCGCCAGCCGCGGCGCCGCCGCAATCGACCCCGCCGCCCTTCGGGTCTGCCATGGCCGTCAACGTGACTGCGACCGCTGGCGGCACGCTCGACGTGCCATCGCTTTGCACCAGTTGCGGTGCGTTGCCCGCGCACGCAAATCCCATCGCTGTCACGCTCGTCTGGGCGAACGATGCGGCGCCAAGGGCCGCGACGATGCCCCAACCTCCCGCCGGCACTGCTACCGTGGCCGTCCACGGCAAAGTCACCGATGGCGCCGAATGCAAGACCACCACGCCGTTGAGGGCGGGTACACCTGGATTGGCCAGCGCTGCCGCGGTGACGCCAAGGACATGGAGGTGGACCAGGCCCGCTTGGCTGCCGTGCACCGTGACCTGCAACCCAGGCTGCAGAGGCGCGGCCGCAGCATCCACGGGTCCGACCGCCTGGCCAGCGTCCGCGACCAACGGCAGCGCATCGGGTTGGCCTGGTGTACCGTCCTGGGGTAACGCCGTTGCATCGATCGGTTCGAGGTCGCCGGCAGCGTCTGGCGCGCCGTCGGGTCCAGCCACGTCAAGCATTTCGGCGTCGTCTGCCGCCGGGGCTTCGCCGCCGGCCTCGTTCCACGGGTCGGCCGTATCCACTGCAACGACGGCGGGCGCGGGCACCTCGGCTTGGTCTGGTCCCGCCGCGGCTGCGGCAAGATCGTCCTTCGCCCTCGACGGGTCGCTTGCCGCAGAGGCCGCAGTGCCTGCCGGAGAAGGCGTTTCGACGCACGCCGCGCACGACAGCGCCAACGTCCCTCGCGCCAGCAGGCGATGCACCATGGCAAGTCGGGATTGGCGACGCACGGCATCCACGGTCACAGGATGGGGCGGGCCGGCGCGCCGCGCAACTGCCTGGCCGGCGCAGCGTGTCGCGGCCCAGAGCACACACAGAAAGCTCTGTGCGATCAAGGATCTGAACAATGGGGGGGTGCGTTCTGCGTTCTGCTCGTTCTGCGTGCCCGTTCAGGCATGAATGCGCGACAGCGGCGGCATGCTCTCCAGAATGGCGACCTCGGCACTGGCCAAATCGTCCAGGCGCACACGCACGGCCTCGGCGTCGTCGAACCGTCCCGCGAGCCGCACAAAAACCGCGTGGTGTCTGGCTTCGGCGGCGAGCAGGCCTCCAAAAGCGTCGCGCAGTTCGGCATCGGGGTGGTGCTCGGCCAGCAGCTTGAACCGCTCGCAACTGCGCGCCTCGATGAGCGCGGCGACCAGGAGCAGGTCCACCAGCTTGCCAGGCATCGCCTTGCGGCAGAGCGCGTGCAACTGCGCTTGGTAGCCGCTAGGAGCCAACGATTCCATGGTCCAACCGCGGCGCTGCAGCAACGCCAGCACCAGTTCGAAGTGCTCGAGTTCCTCCCGGGCCAGGTCGAGAAGCGGCTCCACCAGGGCCGTCACGTCGGGGAAGCGCCCGAGGAGCATCAGCGCCTGGGTGGCCGCCTTGCGCTCGCAGTGGGCGTGATCCACCAGGATGTCGCGCGTCGCTCCGATGGCCCGCTGCAGCCATGCGTCTTGGGTCCTGCTGCGCAAGCAAAGCATCGCCGTGCCGTCACGCCTTGCCCGGCCGCTTCATGCCGATGTGCGGGATGTTGGCCTCGAAGTACGGCTCGCCGTAGGCAATCCAGCCCAGCGCCGCGTACCACGATTCCAAGTGGGCCTGGGCGCTCAGCCGTGCGGGCCGATCGCAAAGCACCGTGTGGACATAGCGCATCAACTGCGTGCCGACGCCGCGGCGCTGCGCTGAAATGGCGACGGCGACCCGGCCGACGACGATCGGCTGCTCGTCCACGAACAGCCTTGCCGTGGCCACCAGTCGGCCCGCCGCATTGCGGCCCATCACGTGGACACATTGCGGGTCGAGGCCGTCCACCTCGGGCTCGGCGGTGATCTTCTGGCCGACCACGAAGACTTCGTCGCGCAACTGCAGGATCGCGTACAGCTCGCGCAGCCCCAGGTCTTCGAATCGCTTGTGATCGAAATGCAGGTCCATTGCGCGCCACTCAGTATTCGTTGTCCGCAGCAACCTCTGGCGCGCTGTCGAACGTGCGCAGGGGCCTGACCTCGACGTCGAACACCCGGCGGGCAACCGCATCACACAGTTCGGCCTCGACCGCCTCGACGCTGCATTGCGGGCGCGCGCCGTCCCTGTAGGTGCGTACCGACACCGTCCCGGTCTCGGCCTCCTTTTCGCCGACGACCAGCATGTACGGCGTTTTGAGCAGTTCGGCCTCGCGAATCTTGTAGCCCATCTTCTCGCTGCGCTCGTCCACTTCGACACGCAGGCCGGCGGATTGCAGACGCCTGGCCACCTGCCAAGCATAGTCCAGCGACTTGTCGCTGATCGGCACCACGACGGCCTGCACTGGACTCAGCCAGGTCGGCAGCGCGCCGCCCGTGTGTTCGAGCAGCACCCCGATGAAACGCTCAAAACTGCCAAAGACCGCACGGTGGATGACGATCGGCCGGTGCGGCGTGTTGTCGCTGGCCGTGTACTTCATGTCGAAGTTGATCGGTTGCTGGAAGTCGAGTTGGATCGTCGCGCACTGCCACTTGCGGCCGAGGCAGTCGTCGATGCGGATATCGATCTTGGGACCGTAGAACGCGCCGCCGCCCGGATCCAGCGCATAGCGTTCGCCGGTCTTGTCGAGCGCCGCCTTGAGGTCCGCCTCAGCCCGGTCCCACAGCACGGCCTCGCCCATGAAGCTCGCGGGTCGCGTCGACAGCGTGAGCGACCACGTCATGCCGAAAAGCGCGTACACCTCGCGCACGATGTCGAGCACCTCGAAGATCTCGGATTCGACCTGCTCCGGCATCACGAAGATGTGCGCATCGTCCTGCATGAACTGCCGCACCCGGAACAGCCCGTTGAGCGCGCCTGCTACCTCGTTGCGATGCAGAATGCCGCCTTCGGCTACGCGCAGCGGCAGTTCGCGGAAGCTGCGCTTTTTGGACGTGTAGTACAGGAACGTGTCGGGGCAGTTCATCGGCTTGAGGCAATACTCCGTGTCCTCCTGGTGGATGATGAACATGTCGTCTTTGTAGTGCGTGTAGTGGCCGCTGCGAATGTACAGGTCCTTCTTGTAGAGCATCGGGTTGAAGATCTCCTGGTAGCCGCGCCGCCGCTGCTGTTCGCGCCAGTAGCCGAGCAGCGTTTGCAGCACTGCGAAGCCGCGCGGTGTCCAGAACGCGGCGCCCGGGGCCTCAGGGTGGAAGTGGAATAGGTCCAGTTGCTCGCCGAGTCGCTTGTGGTTGCGCTTCTTGGCCTCTTCCAGAAAGAGCAGGTAGGCGTCCAGATCCTCCTGCGTTTCCCATGCCGTGCCGTACACGCGCTGCAACATCGGATTGCCCGCGTTGTTCTGCCAGTACGCCGCTCCGAGTTTGGTCAGCTTGAAGTACTTGAGCTTGCCTGTGCTCGACACGTGGGGGCCGGCGCACAGGTCGACGAACTGGTTCTGGCGATACAGGCAGGCAGTGGCCTCGCCGCGCGCCGCGATCTTGTCGAGGATCTCGACCTTGAAGCGTTGGCCCGCGCCCGAGAACAACTGTCGAGCGTCGGTCAGCGGCACCTGGGCAACCTGGAACGGCCATCCCCGTTTGATGAGTTTTTTCATGCGGCGCTCGATCTCGTCCAGATCGGCGGGCACCAGCGACCTCGGCAACTCGATGTCGTAGTAGAAGCCGTTTTCGACCGCCGGGCCCGCTCCGAACCGCGCCTCTGGAAACATCTGCAGCACGGCCTCGGCCATCACGTGCGCCGCCGAGTGTCGCAGCCTGTGCAGCCGTTGTGTGCGCGTTTCGTCATCTGGGACGCGGTTGTTGGCGAAATCGACGCCTTGCGCCATCTGGGCGAGCAGCGACCCCGGTTCGCCCCGATCGGCGGCAGCATCGGGTTGGGCGGCAGGCAGGTCGTTCATTGGCTTTTCGGCTTCCGTCAGGTGGCGCAGTCTGGCTGGGGGCGAGGCGGCGGGTTGCGTAGTCTAGCAGACGGTCGGATCGGACGCACCCTTTGTTCAGGGCGTTGAAATCGTGCGTGTATCTGTGGGCGTCCACCAAAGCCTCGCCGGGCGCGTCAACTGCGCGCACGACGGAGATGCAAGGATTATTGAAAATCAAGGACTTGAACAATGGGGGGGATCGTTCAACTCATTGAAATCACGTAGGATTGTCGGCTGGAGGGTGCGTGGCGCGCCACGGCGCACACTAGAAACGCGAGTTCGGCAATATCAGTAACGGAAACAGGGCCATGGACAATGGGTGCGTCGGGATCGGGTCAGTTCGTGCCCGGATCCTCGCCGACCAGCGCCAAGTCGTGCACATGGCTCTCGGTCAGGCCAGCCCCAGTGATGCGCACGAAGCGCGCGCCCCACAGATCGGCGACGGTCGCTGAACCGGTGTAGCCCATGCCCGCGCGCAGGCCGCCCAGCAGTTGGTGCACCACGTCGGCCACCGGGCCCTTGCACGGTACGGCGCCCGCGACGCCTTCGGCCACGAGCTTGCCGGGGTCGCGCACGCTGCCTTGGAAGTACCGGTCCTTGCTGCCGCGCTGCATGGCGCCGACACTGCCCATGCCGCGGTAGCGCTTGTACGCCCGGCCGGCCTTGTGGACCAGTTCGCCCGGAGATTCGTCGCAGCCCGCGAAAAGCGAGCCGAGCATCACTGTCGACGCGCCTGCAGCCAGGGCCTTGACGATGTCGCCGCTGAAGCGCACGCCGCCATCGGCGATGACGGGCACGCCGAGCTCGCGGCCGACCTCGCCGCAATCGAGCACCGCCGTCACCTGCGGCACTCCGATGCCGGCGACGATGCGCGTCGTGCAGATGGATCCCGGTCCCACGCCGACCTTGACCGCATCGGCCCCGGCTTCAGCGAGCGCGCGGGTTGCCTCGGCGGTGGCCACGTTGCCGGCGATGATCTCGACCTCGGGGCATGCGCTTCGCAGCTGCGCAACGAAGGCCAACACACCGCGCGAATGGCCATGAGCGGTATCGACGACCAGGGCGTCCACGCCGGCCGCCACCAGCGCCAGGGCGCGCGTCAAGGCGTCCTCGCCCACTCCGACCGCGGCCAAGGCCAACATCCTGCCGTCGCGCCCCAACGCTGCACCGTCACCGACCGCGGCCGCCTTGACGTCGCCGACCGCGCCGGCTTGTTCGGCCACCGACCAGTTCTTGTGGATCACCGCGGCGGCTCCCAAGCGCCCGAGCGCGATGGCCATCGCGGCCTCAGAGACGGTGTCCATGGCCGCGGCGAGCAGTGGCGTTGGCAGCGAGAGCCTGCGGGTCAGCTGCGTGCGCAGTTGCGCCGTGTGCGGCAAGACCTCGCTGGCGGCCGGCACCAGCAGCACATCGTCGAACGTCAACGCAGGAAAATGCGCAAAGCGCGGCGGCGTCACGATGTTCCTCGGCTGAGCAAGGGGTGCTGGGGTCAGGGCTACTTGCCCAATTCCAGTCGGCCGACATCGACCGTGGCCGTCTTGGCGTCGAATCCCGCGATGTCGCGCAAGCGCCGGGCCACCACCTCGCGGCGCTCTGCCGGAAGCGCACCGCGGGCCCGCCACGCCAACACGAGGTAGTGGACGCGCTCGTCGTCGCCCTTTGCCGCCTCGCTCTTGGCGATCCAGCGCTCGCCGTGGTGTGCCACCCGTTGCTTGACCTCGTCCAGCGCCGAGGCCAAGACCCGCGAAACCACCTCGGCGACCAACGTCGCGTCTTCCGGCAGCTTCGAAGCGTGTTGGGGCTCGAGCAATTGCCCCTTGACGATGACCGTACCGCTGGTGAAATCCTGGCGCACCTCGTCCAGGGCCGGCGCCGACTGGTGTGCGAGCGCGGCCGCCTTGCCGGCGCCTTGCCACAGCTGGAAGTCGGCGCGGGCTTTGATCTCGACCACATGGCGCGTGACCTCGTAGGTGTAGGGCAGCCAGACCTCCTTGGGCACGTTGCGCGGGGTGCGCTCCAGCGCGTCCACCGACGTGTCGTAGGCCTTGCGCGCGGCATCGGCTGTCGCTTGCAGGCGATTGAGCTTGGGCACCAGGGCTTCGAGTTTCTTGTTCTCTTCGTCGATGCGCCGCACGTAGTAGTCCAGGTTGGCCTTCCAGCGCTTGTTCGCCCACGATTCCGGGCAGCGCGCGGTGCCGTCGGGGCAAGGCTTGGGCCGATCGCGGTAGAAATCGGCGTCGTCGGCCGCGATCTTCTTTTGGATTTCCGCCAATTGGTTCTGCAACTCGCCTAGCTTGCCCTCGGACGCGTTGACCTCTTCGATGACGGGCCGCAGTTCGTCGTTGGCTGCGTTCATCTTGGCCATCGTGGCGACCTGACGGGCCTGCGCCTCGTCCCACGCCGGGTTGTGCACGGTGTCGGTGTGATCAAGGTAGTCCTTCTTGCGCGTTTCTTGCTCCTGGCGCCGGGCCATGCGCCAAGCCGGCCATGCCATGCGGACGGCGGCGTCGGCCGGACCTTTGAGGACGACTGCGAGACCCAGTGCGACGAGGTCAGGAGCCGTCAGCGCCTGGCGTACCGCAATCTGGCTGGCGCTCGCGACCTGGCCGGGCATTGCGGCCGGCAATTCCTTGGCTTGGTCCTTGGGCAAGGCAGCCACATCTACCGCCAGCAGATAGCGCGCCGCCATGGACAACTCTGCGTCCAGTTTGGCGATGCGCGCATCGCGTTTGGCGTCGGCGCCGAGGACGGCCTGCAGCGCCAACCCGTGGATCCAGGCCGCCCCGGTCAGGCCCCGGCTCGCCAGCGCCGCGACCCGGCTGCCGAGGGATTTCTCGACTTTCTTGCTGAACTCACGCGTCAGCCCGTCCAGGATCTTGGCCAGCGCCGCGTCGCCCCTGGCCAGTTGCCGCGCCGCAGCCACAGCAGCCGCACACTGAGCCACCTGGCCGGCCTTGAGCGCGGCCTTGGCGACCTCGACGTGGACCTGTGCCGCCTTCTGGCCAGCCGCCGCGCGCAGTGCCAGCAGTTCGGCATCGGCCGGATGTACGGCCAGCGCCTCGTCTGCGGCCCGCACCGCGACCTCGAACTGCCCGGCCTCCAACGCCGATTTCACCCGGGAACGCGCTCCGACCACCTCGCCGACCGCCGCCAACCGGGCGCGCAGGGCGACGATCGCTGGGTGGTCGGGCTTCCACGCCGCGCCCGCGGTCGCGTGCTTGTCTGCGGTTGCTGCGTCGCCGGACGAGAACGCCGCCTCGCCCAGAAAGGCTTGCCATCCCGCCAACAACGGCGCCGCATCGGCACGCAGCGACGCCGACTCTGGAAAGGCCGACGCCCATTGACCAAGCAACGTCAAGGCCTCGGCCAACTCCTGCCAGAGCGATGCGTCTTGTGGGCGCGGGGCCATCGGCTTGAGGCGCGCCAGCAATCCCCGTACTTGCCCGATGGCCAACGTGCACTGGCTGCGCACTTCCGCGGCCTTGCCCCGCAGCTCGACCACGCGGCCGTCGCCCGGGTCCAGCGCGGCTGCGGCGATGATCTCGGCCTCCGCCTCGCCGAGGTCAAGGCCCGCGAGCGCCTGATCGGCGCGGGACACGTGAAACTTCAGCGCCTTCTGAATCGCCTCTGCCAATCTAGCCTGGGCGCGATCGGCGTCCGGGCCCTGAGGCGCCCGCTCTACGGCTTCCCGAGCCGAAGCGACTTCTTCCTCTGGAGTCGGCGCCGCCGGTTCTGCCGCGGGCCTTGCGGGCGCGGGCTTGCCGCTGGTCTGCATGGACGCGCTGCACGCCGCGAGCCCCGTCGCCAGCGCCACCGCCGCCCACCTCGCCGCCTTCGTTGGAACCGTGGCTGCCATCGCCGTCTGCTGCGCGCCCGAGAACAGCGCGGCGCGCAGTCTAGCCCAAAGCACGCCGGGGCGCACCGCTATCGAGCCCTGCTGTGCAAGTGTCCGCACGCCTTGCAGGTCGTGTCCGGGCTCGACCAGTAGCGGTCGAAGGCCGGCGGCAGTTGGCTCACGATGTCGGTCAGGTGCAGCCGCTCGCGGTGCAGTTCGGCGTCGCAGCGGTCGCAGATCCACAGGAACTGGTCGATTTCGTGGGGCAGCCTTCGCCGCTCCAATACCAGGCCCACGGTGCCGGCGGGTCGCTGTGGTGAATGTGGTACGTTGGCCGGCAGCAGGAAGATGTCGCCCTGTTGCAGCACGATCGGCACGCGCTGTCCGCCCTGCAGGGTCAGCAGGGTGACCTCGCCTTCCAGTTGGTAGAAAAACTCCTCGCCTTCGTTGATGTGGAAGTCGCTGCGCGCATTGGGGCCGCCGACGACGGTGACCATGAACTCGCGGTCGGGCCACACCTGGGCATTGCCGACCGGAGGCCGCAACAGCGGGCGGTGCGCGTCGATCCACTGGGCGAAATTCAAAGGCGGGTGCGACACCGCGGGCGCGTCTCCGGCCATCGGCTACTCCTTGGGCAGCGCTTCGCTCATCTGGTGGGCATGCAGGATGGCCACGCCGTCCAGACCTGCCAGCTCTTCGCGCAGCACCTCGATCGCCCGTTGCACACGCGCCCGCCGGCTCGGGTGGTAGCTGATGGCGAGCGTGGTCAGCTCAATGCTGCGCACTACTGGCAACTCGTTGGCAAGTTTCAAGAAGTCCACGGCCGCCGCGCAGCTTGCAAAGCGGTCCCGTGCCCGCTTCTCCGTGGCGATCCTGACGAATTCACACAAGTCGGGCGGTGCGTCCGGCACGATTTCGCGCGGATCCGGCGTCGGGGCGTTCAAGTGCCGGTTGAGCAGTTCGTCGATGGTGTCGGCGTCGAACGGCACCTCGCGGGTCATCAGTTCGTAGGCCAGGATGCCGAGCGAATACAGATCGCTGCGGCCATCGAGCTTCTGGCCGAGGATCTGCTCGGGGCTCATGTAGTAGGGCGTGCCGAAAAGCTGCTCGCCCGGCCGCGCCGCCGACGCATCCTGGGCGATGGCGATGCCGAAGTCCAACAGCTTGACCCGACGATCCTCCTCGGTCAGGAACACGTTGCTCGGTTTGACATCGCGATGCAGCAGCCCCAAGTTGTGCGAATAGGCCAGCGCCCCAGCCACCTCGCGCAGGATGCGTCGCACCGTGCCCCACGCCAGGTGTTGGCCGTGCTGCACGATGTCGTCGAGCGTCAGTCCGGTCAGCTTCTCCATGACGATGAACTGGGTGCCGTAGGCTTTTTCGGTGTCGTACACCCGCACGATGTGGTCGTGGTTGAAGTTGGCGATGAGCTGCGCCTCGCGCTGGAACTGGTCGAGGAACGCCAGGTTGCTGGCCAGCGAGTGGCCGAGCATCTTGAGCGCCACCGTGCGCTGCAATCCCGGGTGGATGGCCTCGAACACCGTCGCGACGGCACCGGCCCCGAGCCGGCCCACCACGCGGTATTTGCCGACGTGCTGGATGGAACTGGACTCCAACAGCCTTTCGCCGACGGCCCGCGTCAGGAACTCGCCCACCGGCGGGTGCTTGCGGATGAGTTCGTTGAACGCCGCACGGCCCAAGCGCAGGCACCGCACCTTGGATTCGGCGGTGACCGTGGCCGATCGCGGTGTGGCGATGACCAGCGCCATTTCTCCGAACACCGCCGGGGCACTGAGCACGCGCTCGAAGTGGGTGTCGTGCATGTGGCCGCGGACACTGACCCGCACCGAGCCCACGTCGAGCAGGAACATCTCATCGCCTTCGTCGTTTTGGCGAATGATGATCTGGCCGGGCTCGAACTCGATGCCCTCCACGGCCGCGCGCAACTGCACCACGGCCGGCAGCGACATCGACCGGAACATCTCCAGGTTGGCCCACGCCGGCCGGTTGTTCAGATCGTGTGCGGTAACGCGAAACAGCCGCGGGGCCACGGCCGTCACTGGCGCCGGACCCGGCGGAGGGGGCGGCGGCAGGTTCGGCGCCATCATCGGCATGCTCGGGTTCTTGGTCATCGCGGCTCCGGTGCGGGGGACGGGTCAGCGGCCTCGGTGGTCTCGGCGCCGAGATAGGCTGCAGTCAAGCGATAGCGCGCCACGGCCTCCAGCAGCAGGATGCGCCCGCAAGCCAGCAGCGGGACGGCGAGCAACACCCCAATTACGCCGAAAAGCTCGCCAAACGCAATGATCCCGAGCAGCACCGCAAGCGGCGGCAGGCCGACGCGGTTGCCGATGATGCGCGGCGTGATGAACAGCAGGTCGGCGGTGTAGAAGGCCGCAAATGCCAACGCGAGTCCCGCTACGTGCCACCCTGGTTCGCCGCCCAGCAATTGCAATAGGACCGTGATCGCCAGACCGGTCAGCACTCCGACGTACGGCACAAGGTACACGACCGCCGCAATCGGGCCCATCACCAGCCAGAAAGGCACGTCGAGCGCGGCCATCGAACCGGTCAGCCACGTCGTGGCCAGCGCCAGCAGCAGCAGTTGGCCGCGGACGAAACCCGCCATCACATCGTCGATGCGGCGCACAATGCGGGTGACCTCGGCGAGGTGCCGGCGCGGCACCAGGTTGCCAGCGATCTGCACCGTGCGCTCGTAGTCGTCGAGCAGGAAGAAGGCGACCACCACCACCAGCAGCAGCTTGCCAGTGGCCAGCAATACGTCGCGGGCGCTGGACAACAGGGCCGTCACCAACGACTGGGCCGGGCCGATGACTGCGCGCGCCAAGGCCTGGACCATGCCCGAAAGGTCCTGGTAGGGTACGAGATCACTGGCCTTCTGGCCCAGGTGGGCCAGCGTCCACGGGTCGATGCGCAGCAGGTAGTTGTAGATGCGCGCCGGGGTGTGCTGGCTGGCGCGGATGAACTGCTCGGCCATCGATGGCAGCACCACCAGGACGAACACGGCGAGCAGCGCTGCCACCAGCAGCACCGGCACCGTCAGCGCCAGGATCGGCGGCACCCGCCACCGCTGCAAGCGGACGACCAAGGGGTTCAGCGCGTACGCCACGAAGAAGCCGATGAGGATCGGCGCCGTCACCACCCGCAGGCGCGCGATGAGCCACAGCATGCCCACCAGCGATCCGCCGAGCACCAGGGCCTTGAAGAACAGCGGTTGCCAGCCAAAGGGCTGCGCAGGGGGCGCGGTGGGCGGCTCGGGAGGTGGCATGGCATACTGGCGCCGGCACACCGTGGGCTCGGCGTGCGGCGAGAATAAGGGTGGATCGCGAGATTGTCAGACTTTTTGCCCTGACCGTCCGTTCGCTGGTTGCGCTCGGATGCAGCGTTGCGGTTTGCGGCTCTGCGCCTGTGTACGCGGCGGCAAGTGATCCCCGCGCAACGCTGCGAGATTTGGTGCCGGCGGGCCGCGCCAACCAGCCGGCCCGATTGCGCCCACTGTGCGATTTCGCCCGAATGGCGGCAGAGCTGCAACGTGTGCCCCTGGCGCAGGACGCCGTGTTCCGGCCGCCCACGGTCCTGGGCAAGGCCGAACTGGGCCGACTGCGCAAGCAACCCCCGCCCGGTCAGGCACTCGAAGGTGCGCTGGACGGGCTGTTCGGGCAACCCGACGGTCCGGCGCTGGCGCGTCTTGCCGTGCAGGACAAGGACCCACGCGTGGCCGTGGCCGCCGTGCGCGCGGCGGCTGTGCTGGCCGAACGCCATCCGCGCCTCTACGCCTTTCTGCCGACGCTCGATGCGCGCACGTCGGTCGAACTGGCTCAGGCGATCGTGCAGTTCGATTTCGCGACGGGTTGCGATACGCCGGTCCACTTTGCCCTGGATGCATTGCACCATCCCGACGCGCGCGTCGTGGCCATGGCTGCGCACGGCGCCCTGGACCTCGCTGAAGCGACCACGGCCAGTGCGCCGCTCAACCGCACGGTGCAATGGTTGGCAGACGCCAAGGGGTCTCCGGCCCTGCGCGTGGCCATCGCGCGCCGCCTGGGCAACGCAGGTTTCGTGCAACTGCTGCCGTTGTGGCAGAGGCTGGCCGCCGATCGCGATCTGGCCGTGGCAGCCGAGGCCCAAGTGGCCGCAGCGCGCCTTTCGCCCGCTGCTGCCCGCGGATGGGTGAAGGCCGCGATGGCGGACCGCTCGCCATGGCGGCAGATCACGGCGCTGCGGGCTGCGCCCCTCGCCTATGCGTTCGACCCAGACGCATTGAGCGGGCACCTGGCGAGGCTCTGCGCCAGTTCAGCCTTTTGGCGCGACGCGGCCAACGGCGCCCCGGTGCGTGTCGCCGACGTGTGCGCACGGGTCAGCGCGCTGCTGCGGGCCGAGGCCGTCGATGCAATGCCGATCAATCCTTCGACATCGAGCAAAAAAGCTCGTAGTCGATGAGTTCCTTGATCGTCGGTTGTTCGCCGCACAGCGGGCAATCGGGGTCGCGGCGGATCTTGAGGTCGCGGAACTTCATCTGCAGCGCGTCGAAGGTCAGCAGCCGGCCCACCAGCGGCTTGCCGATGTCGAGCGCCACCTTGACGACCTCAATGGCCTGGGCGACGCCGATGATGCCAGGCAGCACGCCGAGCACGCCCGCCTCGGCGCAACTGGGCGCCATGCCGGGCGGCGGCGGCTCAGGGTACAGGCACCGGTAGCACGGCCCGTCGGTGCCCGGCTTGAACACCGTGACCTGACCCTCGAAGCGAAAGATCGATCCGTGCACGTTGGTCTTGCCGAGCATGTAGCACGCGTCGTTGACCAGGTAGCGGGTGGGAAAATTGTCGCAGCCGTCGACGATGATGTCGTAGTCCTTGAAGATGTCGAGCACGTTGCCGCTGTCAATGCGCGTCGCGTAGGTGCGGATGTCGATGTCGCTGTTGATGCCGCGCAGCATCTTGAGCGCCGACTCTACTTTGGGCATGCCGACGCGGTCTTCCGCGTGCAAGATCTGGCGCTGCAGGTTCGACATGTCCACCGCATCGCCGTCGACCAGACCGAGCGTGCCCACCCCTGCGGCCGCCAGATACACCGCAGCCGGCGACCCCAGCCCTCCCGCGCCGATGAGCAACACCTTGGCGTCGAGCAGCTTGAGCTGACCCTCCTCGCCGACCTCGGGCATCAGCAGGTGCCGCGAGTAGCGGGCGGTTTGGCTCTGCGTCAGCGACTTGCGCGTCTTGACCGGCAGCCCGGCGCGCGCCCACCGCGTGAAACCGCCGGCCATCGAGCGCACATGGGTGTAGCCCATGTCTTGCAGCGCGGCCGCTGCCATCGCCGAGCGCACGCCGCCTGCGCAGTACACCACGATGGGCGCGTCTGCCACGTGGGCGACGCTGGCGATTTTGGCCTCCAGGTGGCCGCGGCCGAGCAGGTTGGCGGTCGGCAGAAAGCCGTTTTCGATTTCGTCGCGCTCGCGGACGTCGACCAGCACCATGGGCGCGCCAGACTTGAGGTTCGCGGCGACCTCCTCGGGCGACACTTCCCGGATGCGGGCCTTGACGCGCGCGAGGTGATCTTGGAACGAGGTCATGGCGGTCCTTGGCCGCGCCCCGGACCGGGCGCAAGGTCGGCAAGATAGGCACGGGCGGCGCACTTGCAACCCGCCTCGGCAAACTACTCGGGTTTTCTGGCGAAACCGATGACGCTGCGGTGTGGGAAGCCGCTGGTCACCGTAAGCGCCGCCACCACCACCGCCTTGATGCGCTGCAGCGCCGATCGCCCAAACGTGCCCTGGCTGCTGTAGAAGCGTTCGGCGCCGACGAAGCCGGCCCGCTGCAGCGCCCGCGTCATGCGTCCCCAGCCCATGCCGCGCTCCGTGGTGCCGTAGTGCTGCCGATCGTGGCGCGCCGATCGGCCGTATTCGTGGAACCAGTCTGGTTCGACCAGCAGGATGCCACCACCCGGGCGCAGGGCCGCGCACGCGTGGCGCAGCACCGCCGTTTCGTCCTGGCAATGGTGCAACGCGTCGTAGATGAGCACGCTGTCGAAATCGCGGCCGACGTCGAATCCCGCCTGCATGTCGGCCTCGCACAGCCTCACCTTCACGCCCATGCGCGCCGCGTTGTCGGCGGCGATGGCCAGCATGTCGGTGCTGAGGTCCGTGGCAGTGACGTCCAGGCCGCGGGCTGCCAGAAAGATCGAGGTCCACCCCGGGCCGCACCCGAGGTCGAGCACCTTGGGTCCAAAGGGCTTGCGCGCCAACACCTCGGTCACGGCGCCCCAGGTCTGCACGAAACTCGGGTCCACAAAGCCTTTGGTGCGCAGGTGCTGCACGAACGCGTCGCCGTCCTTGGCGGTAGCATTGCGGACGTAGGCGCGCTCCTGTGCGGCAGTCTGGCTGGTGGCGGCTGGCATCGGGAGATCCTTGTGGCAGGCAGCAGGAGGGCGGGCAGTTTAGACGCAAAGTGCGGCCTCGTCTTGACCCCAGGCCGCGAAACGGCGAAAACCCGCGCCCTGCGCGCCGCCGGCCCCGGTCGGCAACTCCCGCGCGGGTTTGGAACATCCATGCCGTTCAAGCACTTTCTCTCCGTCACCGATCTCACGCCAAGCGAAGTGCGCGAGGTCCTCGTCCTGGCCAACGACATCAAGCGCGCGCCCGACCGCTTTCGGACCGCGCTGCAGGGCCAGACGCTGGCCATGATCTTCCAGAAGAAGTCGACGCGGACCCGCGTCAGTTTCGAGGTCGGCATGGTGCAGTTGGGCGGTCACGCGCTGTTTCTCAGCTCTGCTGACATCCAGATCGGTCGCGGCGAGACGATTGCCGACACCGCCAGGGTGCTGTCGCGCTACTGCAACGGCATCATGGCGCGCGTCTACGGCCACGACACGGTCGAGGAACTTGCGCGATGGGCCTCGGTCCCCGTGATCAATGGCCTTTCGGACCTGGAACACCCCTGCCAGACCCTGTGCGATGCCCAGACCCTGGTCGAAAAGTGGAACCCCGCCGGCACCTTCGACCCCGACGTGCTGCGCGGCAAGACCCTGGTGTACGTGGGCGACGGCAACAACATGGCGCATTCGTTGCTCGACACCGGCGCCGCGCTCGGCATGCACGTGACTGTCGTCGCGCCCCACGGCTACTGGCCCGACCCGGCCATCGTCGACCGGTGCCAACGGCTGGCGGCGCAGACCGGCGCCCGCATGGCCGTCACCGATGATCGCGAGCGCGGCGTGATGGGTGCCGACTGCATCTATACCGACGTGTGGGCGTCGATGGGACAGGAAGAAGAGCACGCCAAACGCCTGCGCGACTTCGACGGCTACATCGTCGACGCGGCGATGATGGCGCGCGCCAACCCCGGCTGCGTCTTCATGCACTGCCTGCCCGCCCACCGCGGCGAAGAAGTGAGCGCAGACGTCTGCGACGGCCCGCAGTCGATCATCTTTGACCAGGCCGAGAACCGCCTGCACGTCCAAAAGGCGCTCATGTGCAAGCTGATGGGCGGCCGGTAGGCCATGGTCCGCACGCGCTGGATCGCGGTCCTGGCCGTGGCCATGGCGTGCGGGCGCGCCCGGGTCCCCGCGCCGGCCGACGTCCCCGTTCCCGGCGAAGGCGATCCCGTTGTCGCCAAGGTCGATCTCGGCGTTTTGCGCTGGTCGCAGCTGTCCGAGCGGCTGCGGGAGTTGCGCGGTGAGGACCAGGCCGAGGTCCGCGCGCTGGCCCTGGCCGCCTCGGACGTGCTCGTGGTGCGCGAAATGCAGGTCGTCGGCCAAGCGCCCGCCGCGACGGAGACCACCGCGCAGGCCGCCGATCGTTTCCTGGCCAGCGTGTGGAACGAGCGCCGCGGTTGCGCGCTGACCGACGACGAGATTCGCCTCGCCTACCTGCAAAACCTGGCGCGCTACAAGCACCCGCCCGGCTGGACGGTGTGGCAGGTGCAGACGCGATGCTGCCCCGAGCCGCCGTGTGCGCTGGCCGAAAAAGAGGCGTGCCTCGGCGCCGCGCGACCGGCCGTCCAGGCGCTCGCCGGGCAGTTGCGCAAGGCATTCGCAGACCTGCCCGCGATGGGCGCCGCCGCGGACGCCACCGCAGTCCAACTCGCCCATTCGCCCCTGCGCGACAGACACGTGCCAGCGTTCGAAGAAGTAGTCGCCCAAGCCCAGGCCGCGGGTGCCAAGCTGCAACTGCTGCGCTACAGTTTCTGGCAGACGGGGGTGGCGGGCTTCGAGAAGGCACCCTTCCGCCGCGCCGATCCCGCGGTCGAGCGCACCGCCGCCCAGGCCCGGCTCGGCGACATCGTCGGACCGGTTGACACCGAGGACGAGATCGCAGTCTTCACGGTGGCCGCGCGCCAACCTCTGGCTCTGGGCCTGCCGCGCGATGCGTCCGCCAGCGTCGATCCTCAGGTCATCGAAGCGCAACGCGAGCTGCGCCTGGACCTGTGTCGCGACGTCGCCAAGCGCGAGCGCCAGGAGTACCGCGAAAAGCTGCTGGCCGGCGCCGTGCTGCAGTGGGACGAACATGCGCTGGCGGGCAAGGTGTCGGCGCAAGCAGTTGGCGCGCTGCAGGCGCTGTCGAAACGCTGAAGCGTCAGTTCATCCAGTTCTGGTCGGCCTGGATCGCCCACTTGCTCGTGACCTTCTTGGGCCGCGACCAGAAGCGATAGCCGTCCAGGCCCGTCAGATCGCCGTGGCCGAACTTGCTGTCTGCAAACCCGCCGAAGCTGAACGGCTCGCGCGGCACCGGCACGCCGATGTTGATGCCGACCATGCCCGACTCCAGGCGTTCGACCGCGTACCGCGCCACCGCGCCGCTGGTGGTGAAAATCGCTGCACCGTTGCCGTAGGCGTTGGCGTTCTCGACCTGGATCGCCTCGTCCAGCGTCCGGGTGCGCACGATTGACAGCACAGGGCCGAAAATCTCGTCGCAGGCTGCAGGCATGTCGGGCCGCACGTGATCGAGCACGGTTGGGCCGACCCAGTTGCCGGCCTCGCAGCCCGCGACCGTGGCGCCGCGGCCGTCGACCAGCACCTTGGCCCCCGCGGCCTCGGCGCCCGCGATGTAGCCCTCTATGCGCGCTTTGGCTGCGGCAGAAATGACCGCGCCCATGTCCTCGCCCAGCCGGATCTTGCGCGCGACCGCAACCATGGCGTCGATGATGCGCTGGGTGGGGCCGACCGCGACCATCAGTGAACTGGCCATACAGCGCTGCCCCGCGCAGCCGAACGAACTGGCGACGACGTTGGCGGCCGTCAGGTCCACGTCGGCGTCGGGCACCACGAGCACGTGGTTCTTGGCGCCGCCCAGGCACAACATGCGCTTGCCGAGCGCTGAACCGCGCGCATACAGCAGTCGCGCGACCTTGGTCGAGCCCACGAAACCGACCGCCTGCACCGCAGGGTGGTCGACCAGCGCCTCCACCGCGGCCTGCTGGCCGTTGACGGTTTGGAACACCCCGTCGGGCAGGCCAGCCTCTTGCAGGTACTTCGCCAACCGCATCGCGCCGTAGGGCACGACCTCGCTCGGCTTGAGGATGAAGCAGTTGCCGGCGACCAGCGCGTTGGGGATCATCCACAACGGCACCATCACCGGAAAGTTGAACGGCACCACGCCGCCGACAATGCCCAGCGGTTCGTAGCTGACCTGGCAGTTGACGCCGCGGCTGACGTCGATTTGGCCGCCAGCGGCGAGGTTGGGCAGCGAGCAGGCGAACTCAATGCATTCGATGCCTTTTTCGATGTCGCCCTTGGCCTCCGCATAGGTCTTGCCGTTCTCGGCGCTGAGCAGCCAGCACAGCTCGTCCAGGTCCCGCTCCAGCAAGGCCTTGAGCCGGTACATGACCTGGGCGCGCTCTTTGATCGGCGTCGCGCGCCAACCAGGCCAGGCCGCCTGGGCCGCCTCGACCGCGGCCTGCATGTCGTGCCCATCCGACAGCGTGACCTGGCCCATTGCCTTGCCGTGGCGGGGGTTGTCGACCGGGAGCGACTTGCCGGTCGCCCCTGGCCGGAAGGCGCCGCCCGTCCAGTTCAGTGCAGTTGTGTATTCGGCAAAGGCATAGTTGCGCGGTCCATAGGCGAGCGACTGCCCCGAGTGTGCGCGGGATTGGGTGTGCATGGTGGGTCCTTCGGCGCGGAGGCCAGGAAAAGGGCCGCGATTCTACGCGTTTCCTCCCGGCGATCAACGCGAATCGGCGATCGCTTCAGCCGCGCAAGGCCTTGCGCAACCGCTCAACTACCATCTCGACCGCCACCTTGTTGTTGCCGCCCTCCGGGATGATGACGTCGGCGAAGCGCCGCGAGGGCTCGACGAAGGCCTCGTGCATGGGCCGCACCGTCTTGAGGTACTGCCGGCGGATGTCGTCGAATTGGCGCGCGCGGCGCTCCATGTCGCGGCGGATGCGGCGCAGCACGCGGATGTCGGCGGGCGTGTCGACAAACACCTTGACGTCGAAACGCTCGCGCAGCGCCGGCTCGGCGAAGATGAGGATGCCCTCGACCACCACCACCCGCGCCGGATCGACGCGTGTGGTGTGGTCGGTGCGCCGGTGCAAGGTGAAGTCGTAGTTCGGTCGCTGTATCGACTCGCAGCGGCACAGCGTATCGAGATGATCGGCCAGCAGTTCGCTTTCCAGGCTGTCGGGGTGGTCGTAGTTCAAAAGCGCGCGCGCCTCGAACTCCAGGTCGGGCCGGTCGCGGTAGTAGTGGTCGTGCTCGATGAGCGCCACCGACTCACCGGCCAGCTCGGCGACCACGGTGCGCGCGATGGTGGTCTTGCCTGCGCCGGTGCCTCCGGCGATACCGATGACCAGGGGGCGAGGAGTGGACGGGGACTCGGGCATGGCTGCGCAAGGCCGCGGCGGCGGCGAGCGAACGCTACCTTTGATCCGCAAGCGGCGACAACCCCCTGGCTGCGGAAACGCACGCACATCGACAGGCCCAGGACCTTGGGCTGAAACAATCCGCGGGCTCGGCCACCATCTGCTAGGCCGGTTTCTCGATCGTTCCGTCGGGCCTGCGGGCAAAGCGCTGCGGTTCGGCGCCGTGGACCGGGTCATGGCGCGGCCACGGCCAACCGCCAAACGCCGTGCGCTGGTAGTCGCTGTACGCCTGAGCGATCTCTTCGCGGGTGTTCATCACGAAGGGGCCGTACTGCACAACCGGTTCGCCGATGGGCTTGCCCTGCAGCACCAGGGCCTGGGTCACACCCTCGCCCGCGCGCAGCACCACCGGCACGTCGGGGCGCAGCCGCACGGCGTGGCGCAGGGGCACGTCGCGCGGTCCGACCCGCAGCGAGGTCCCAGCGAAAAAGTACAGTGTGCGATTGCTGGTGGGCTGGGCCGGCGGCAACGTCCAGGTCGCCCCGCCCTCCAAGCGGATCGGCCAGATGGCCAGGTCGCTGTCGGGCTTGGCCGCGTAGGAGTTGGGCGGCGGAGGCGGGGCGCGTACACCGGCCAAAACGCCTGCCACCACTTTGACCTCAGTGGCGCGGCCGGCCTCGTCCCGGTGCCGAAAGACGCCGATGGCATCGTTCCACAACATCGAGAAGTGCGGCGTCGCCATCTTGTCGGCTTTGGGCAGGTTGAGCCAGATCTGGAACAGCTCGACCGGGTTGTCCGCATCTTGGCGCAAGAGCGGAAACATCTCGGCGTGCTGGATGCCGCGCCCGGCCGTCAGCCACTGCACATCGCCCTGGCCGTAGCGCGCCGCCGCGCCCATCGAATCCGCGTGGTCGAGCAGGCCCCGGCGCACCACGGTCACCGTCTCGAACCCGCGGTGCGGATGCGAAGGAAAACCCGGCACCTTGCGCCCATGGTACATGCGCCAGCCGTCCAGACCGGCAAAATCCTGGCCGATGTCGCGCCCGGCGAGCGAAGCCTGCGGTCCAAACTCTGCATTGCCCTTTGGATAGGCGTCGTCGTGGTGGACGCAAAAAAGGAACGGATCGAACGTTTTCCACACGAACTCCAGGGGATGCTGGGACAAGACCGGGTCGACGCCGGCAGCGGCAAGGTGTGCAGTCATTGCGGATACCTCAGGAACGGCGGCAGGCCGTGCCGCAGGCGTGGGCTTGGGCGCGCAGCCGGGCACCGCGGCGGCTGAGGCTGCGGCGGCCAGGTTGTGCAGGGCCTCGCGGCGGGTCAGGCTGGACATCGCGGCACCGTGCGCAGCGTTCGGTTCGCTGGCGTGCGTGCAGCCAAGCATCGGCGTCCATGGCCGTCAAGTCGCTGTTCTGGAAACGGGCTGTGCACCAGCGCGCAGTCCGCGGATGCGACCCTGCACGGCCTGGGCTACGCTCAAGGTGGGCCGCCGCCCGAGGACCGCCATGATCACCCGTGCCACCACCTGCACCCGCGACTGCCCCGACGCGTGCCGTATCCTCGCCGACGTACACGACGGCCGGGTGACTGCCTTGCGCGGCGACCCGGACCACCCGGTTACGCAGGGCTTCTTGTGCCATCGCACGGCCCAGTACCTGGGACGCCAGTACGCGGCTGACCGCGTCATTCGTCCGCTGGTGCGCAACGGCGACGGGTTTGAGCAGGTGTCGTGGGACGTCGCGCTCGACCTCATTGCGCAAAAGATGCGGCAGATCCGGGCCGAATCGGGCCCGGCTGCGATCTTCCACTATCTGAGCGGAGGCTCGCTCGGGCTGTTGCAGGGCGTTGTCGGCCGCTTTTGGCAGGCGTTCGGGCCGGTCACCGTCAAGCGCGGCGATATCTGCAGCGGCGCTGGCGACGCCGCGCAAATGTTGGACTTTGGGGTGGAAGACAGCAACGACATCCACGACTTGCTCAACAGTCGGTGCATCGTGCTGTGGGGCAAGAACCCCGCCGTGTCCGGTCCACACCTCATGCCGATCCTCAGGCAGGCGCGCGCCCGCGGGTGCAAGGTCGTGCTGGTCGACCCCGTGCATCACAAGACGGTGGGGCACTGCGATGCCTACGTCCAGGTGCGGCCGGGCGGCGACTTCGCGTTGGCGATGGCAGTCGCGCGCGTGCTGTTCGAGCGCCGCTTGGTGTCGTCAGCGGCCGCCGCCCAGTGCGACAACCTATCGGGGTTTCAGGCCATGGCGCAGGCCCGGTCGCTGCAGGACTGGTGTCGCGTCGCCGATGTTTCGCCCAGCGTCGCCGAGGGCCTCGCGCACGACCTCGCCAACGGTCCCAGCAACATCCAGGTCGGCTGGGGCATGGGCCGGCGCGGCATCGGCGGGGCGATCGTGCGGGCGCTCGATGCCCTGTGCACGCTGTCGGGCAATCTGCGCGTTGCCGGGGGTGGCGTGTCGTTCTACTACAAGCGGCGCGGTGCGTTCGACTCGGCGGCGCTGCATTTGGCCGATCCCCCGCGCACGATCTGCGAACCGCTTTTCGGCCGCGAGGTGCTGGCGGCCGCCGACCCGCCCATTCGGATGGTGTGGGTGACGGCCGGCAACCCGGTCGCGATGCTCCCAGCGTCAGATGTCACCGCGCAGGCCCTGCGCAGCCGCGAATTCGTCGTCGTCGCGGACAGTTGGATGAGCGATACCGCCCGGCTGGCCCACGTCGTGCTGCCCGCGGCGACACTGCTCGAAACTGACGATTTGGTCGGTGCCTACGGCCACCACTACCTGGGCAGCGCCGACGCCGTCGTACCTCCGGCGGGCGAGGCCCGCACCGATCTGCAGATCGTCCAGGCGCTGGCCGACCGCCTGGGCCTGGCCGAAGTCGTCGCTGGTTCGCCCGAAGCGTGGCGCCAGCGCCTCATCGCCGCGACGATCGCGCCGTTGGGGGTCGGTCTGGATGGACTGCGAAGCGGCTACGTGCGCAATCCGCTGGCGCCAAAAGTGTTGTTTGCCGACCAGGACCCGCGGACACCGACCGGTCGGGTGCAGTTGCCGACCGAGGCAGCGGACGACCCCGCGGACGACCCCGACCATCCGCTGCGCCTGATGTCGCTTTCGACCGAGAAATCGCAAAGCTCGCAGTGGGTGCGGCCGCAGGCGGGGCCGGCTGAGTGTACGGTACACCCAGACGCCGCTGCGGGGATCGCCGACGGCGGCCGGGCGTGGCTGCGCAGCGCGATCGGCCGCATCGAGGTGCGTGTGCGCTGCGACCTGCGCCAGCGCTGCGACGTGGCCATCGTGCCCAAAGGCGGCAGCTACCTGGACGGCCGCGCCGCCAACGCACTGGTGCGGGCCCGCCTGACTGACATCGGCGAAGGCGGGGCGCTGTACGACGAAGGCGTGCGCCTGGAGCCCATGGTTGAAGATTAGTGGCTTGAAAACAACTGGTTGAGTACTCGCGGCCACTCCGAGGAGCCGCGCGTCGGCCGTTCAGGACGCCTGTGCGCGACCCGCGAAGTAGATATCTGGGCCCAGAGAGTGATTGGCGAGATCCCTTTCGGGCGCCTACGGCAAGACCACCACGGGCACAGGTGGCACGAAAAGGCCCTGCTCGTCGGCAACCTGCACCTGGTTGGCATACCACAGGTTGCCGGTCATCATGGCCTGGACCGGCGGCTGCTTGACCAGGCCGAAATGGCCCTTGGTCGCCGCGCAACCCTGGATGACCGCGTTGGTCACCTGCCGCAGAAGCAAGCCACTGCGCAGTTGGTTGCTGACCAGCGTGCGGGCAACTACGGCGCGCGAACTGCCGTCGATGACGATGCCGTCGGCGTAGTAGCGCACGTCGCCGGGCGGGGCGCCGCGCTCGTCGAAAGGTTGGTAGCTGCTGGGCTTGGTGTCGATCACCACGGAGTCGGTCAGTTCGAAGCCCGCGACGCTGGCCGAGAAACCGCCCGCGTGGTTGCGACGGAAAAGGCACGCCGAAAACCGCGCCGCGTCGCCCGCCCCCACCAACATCACGCCCGCCCCGGCAATCCCGGTGGTTTCGGGCAGCGAGTCCTCGAACACGTTGCCAGCGGCCTCAACCGCGGTGCCGCCCGCGAGATTGGCGTTGAGCGATCCGACATGGTTGGCCGACATCACACTGCCGTACAAGACGAGGTGAGCGCCCTTGTGGACGAAAAGGCCCGCGCCCCACCACCCGTCGCTTGCACGTGGCAACGTGTGGTCCACCCGCAAACCCACGGCCACCAGCCGCGTGCCCGGGTCGCGCACGGCGATGCCGGTCGTCCGGTTGGCGGCGAGGCGTACCTGGCGCAGCCGCGCAGTTGAGCCCGTGCCGACGCCCACCCCGTAGCCCATGTCGAGCACGTCGCTGCGGGGTTCCGTGTGATCCACGAGCACATCTTCGGCGTCGAGGGCCGTGCCTCCCCCGCCGACCGCAATGCCCATGGCGCGGTTGCGGTGGACGCGCACAGACGACAGCCGGACCTGGGCCCCGCCCATCGCCTGCACGCCGATGCCCGTGGCGTTCGACAACGCCGTAGCCACGGTATCGTCCACGAGCGTATGAGTCGCCGTCACGGAGCTGCCCTTGCCGGCCGCATACAGGCCCACGTTGGCATTGCCGGTGACGCGGGCGCCAGAGAGCGCGATGCTTCCGCCGAGTTGGGCCACGGCCGCCCCGCCGTCGTGGTCGGTGGCCTGACCGAGCGTGCCGTCGATGACCGCGCCGCGCAGGTTCGCGCTGCTTTTCTTGTCCACGGCGACCAGCCCACTGGTCCGGTTGCCGCTCAACCGCACACCGACTCCCTGCAACGTGGCGCCCTGCTGCACCAGGATGCCGACGCCGCGCAAGCCATCGGTCTGCTGCGGTTGCGTCGCATCCACGATGGCGCCCCGCAGCGCCACCTTCGCTCCCAGCGTGAGCGCAGCTCCGGCCAGGTGGTTGCGGTGCACACGCAGGCTGGAAAGGTCGGCGGCTGCGGATTGCACCAGCATACCGACGCCGTACTTGCCGCCCAGCGCAGGTTGGGTGTGGGCGACCAGCACCTGATCCCCGTTCAGTGCACTGATGGCGTGGTCTACGAAAAGGCCGGCGAGCCGCGCCCGCAGCACCGCGACCTGGTGCAGCGTCGCCTTGGCGCCGCCATCGACGGCCACGCCGATGCCAGTGTTCGTGCTCAGCGCCTTGACGTCGTGAATCACGGCGCGCCGCAGCGTCAACTGCGTACCCTTTCCAGTGGCCCACAGACCGCCGTCCACGGGCATTGGCACGTGCACGTCTTCTACAACGGCCTCGGCGCCCCCTTGGACCAGCAGGCCCCAGGTGCTCTGGGCCAGGGTCAGGTGTTGCAGGGCATAGCCCTGCGGATCGCCGCCGTCGGGCAGGATCCGCAGTGCAAACGCCGCACCGCCCTCAATGCGCACCTTGGACGCACAGACGCCGCGCACCACCATGGGCTTGGTGATGTCCATGCCGCCCTTGTAGGTGCCGGCTGCCAGCAACACGGTCTGGCCCGCCTTGGCCTTGTTCAGGGCGGTCTGCAACTGGGCGAGCGGTGCGGATGCCGAACCGTCCCCCCCAGGCGGGGCGCTGCTGTCGACGAAAAGCCAGTCGGCCTGCCCTGCGAGGCTGCCGTAGCCGCTGCCGGGGCACGGCGCCGGGTCCGGGGCGCAGTTGGCGGGTGCGGCCTGGTTCGCGGGCGCGACGACGATGAACCCCGGCGGACAGGTCCATGGCACGCCCACGGGCTGGCACGTCGCCCCCGTCGCAGCCGGCATCGTCGCCGGCCCGCAAGGCCCCGGTTCGCACGGCTTGACGCCCTCGAACGGCGTCGCGTCGCAAAAAGACTGCGCCTCCGTCGCGGCGACGGGCGTCGGAGCGGCTACGCCGACCGGTGCGGCGAGTCCATCACCCCAAGCCGGGCCGGCGCTGGCGAGGCCCGCTGGAATGCACCCGCCGCTGCCGTGGGCGACCGTGCCGGCGAGGCAAGCCGCCGCTCGTTCCTGGGCTGTGCAGGTCGCGTTTGCCGGCAGGCAGTCCGCATCGCCCGCGTCACAGGAGTCTCCCGCCTCGGTCCGCCACACCAGGCACCAGCGCGGCACGCACTGCTCTGGGTGTTCGACCGCCTGCGATGCGCATTCTGGCGGTCCGACCGCCGCGCACGCCGCGGAAGGCCCGTCCCAAAACCTCCCGGTCGGGCAGCAGCCTCCGCCGGGCATTCTGGCGACCTCGGCACATGTCACGTTGGCCTGCGCCTCGCCGTCGACGGACGCGTCGCTGCGTCCGCCAGGGGCGGCTTCGCCGCTGCACGCCGTGGCGGCGACCGTGCACCATGCAGGCAGCGACCGCTCGATGGAATTTCGCATGGCAGAGACGCGTCGCATGGTGGCAGGGGACCTGCATCGCCCGGCGTTGTCAAGCGCGCGCGGCACGCGTTTTGCACTCCACGATCGACATCGTCCGACTTTTCGAAACAAAACCATGGATCTGAACAATGGGGGGGGGCGATCGCGGGCCACGAGGATTCGCACTCGACAGGAATCTCCAGTAAATCCATGGATCTGAACAATGGGGGGGGCAGCATGCGGCCACGGGGCAGCGCGCCGGATTTTTCCGTCAAAACAACGGTCTGGGATGGCCGCGCTGCTTGACGACACCGGGCCGATGGCGATAATCGGCGCCGGGCGAACCGCGGACTGTCGCCCGAGGACATGCACTGGACACCACGCGACCGCCCAGCCGACCCGCCTTGCGCTTGCCCACCGTGCTGGCCCTGGCTGTGGCCGTGGCAGTAGCGGCCGGATCGGCCTGGATGCGGTTTCGCGGCCCGGCGCTCGGCTACTGGGACACGTACATCGCGGCCCCGGCCATGCTGATCAACGGGATGCCGGTCGATTTCGTGCTGGCCGACGGCGCGCCGGCATGGACGTACAACCTGAGCGGCCGGCTGCCCGAAGATCTGGTGTCGCCGCACGCCTACGGCATCGCGACCAAGGACCAACGGTTCGGTTCGGCGCTGGCGGCCGCGCAGGGTTTCGCGTTTGCGGGCGTGCTCGGGTTCCGCCTGACGTTTTGCCTGTGCGTCGCCCTGCTGCCGCCGCTGACGTTGCTGGTCTGGCGCCGCTCGGGCGGCTCGGGCGACTGGCCGGGCGTAGTCGCGGGGCTGTGGCTGGCGTGCAATCCGTTGATGCTGGCGACCGACCGCTTGAACCCCAGCGTCTTTGCCTTGCCCCTGTTGCTCGCAGTCATCGCCCTGGTGGTCGACGCTGCACCCCGAGGCGCGCTGGCCCGAGCTGCCGTCGCGGGCTTGGCCCTGGGGCTGTGCGCGTCGATGCGCGAGGAGGCGGTCTGCTTCGTGCCTGCCCTGGGTGCGTGGTTGCTGTGGGGTCGAGCTGAGCTGCGCGGGCAGCGCTGGAAATGCGTCGCCGTCTTTGGCACGGCATGTGTCGTCGCGATGGCGCCGAGCCTCGCGTGGAAGGCGTTCGTCTTTGGCGACCCCTTGATGCACCCCAGCCAGTACGATCACCACGATGGCTGGCGACCGACGTTTCCTCACCAATTCCTCGGGGTGCGGTTTGCATTCAACGGCCTGCTGAACTGGCCGTTCGCCCAAGAGTGGGTGCGCACGCCGCACTTCGCGTTCCCGGTGGTGCTGCTGTGGCCCTTGACGGCCATCGTGGCGCTTGGCATGGCCGGCGTGGGCCTTGTCGGGGCGGGTTGGTGGCGGTTGCGGCGCAGGTCACCGGACCTGGCCTGGCTGTGTGTCGGCTGGGTGGTGCCGCTCTACGCACTTTTCGGGCCGCAGGAGAACTGGGAGGAGGTCAAGATGACCTTCCTGCTTTTGGCGTTTCCGGCCGTGGCGCTGCCGCTGGGCGAAGGGCTTGTCGCGGCGGTTGCCGGTATCTCTGCTCTGCGTTTGCGGTGGACTTGGCTGTGCCCGCCGGCGCTGCGCGCTGGGCTCGCATCCGGCGCCGTGGCGACCGTCGTGGTGCTGGCATGCCGGACGGTCGACGTGCCTGCCGACCCGCGCTGGTACGTGCGGTTTCCCAACGCCGATGTGCGACGCAACCCGGTCGCGTCGCGCGAACTTGCGCAAAGCGAACGCGGCGACTGGACCTTTTTCCAACGCGCCGACCATCCAGCCGAGCTCGCGCGCGAGAGGGCGCGCCTGACGCGCTGGACGCTGTGGCCGGCCACCTATCTGCCGGCGCGGTGGTCGTGGCACGAGACCATGCAGCAGACCGCAGCGGAGGCCGGCGCCCGTCGCTGGAAAGTGCTGGACGTCTGGGGCTACATCTACGGGGCACGCCGGTGGCCGAGCGGCTGACAGTGACCTGGGTCCGCACCTCGTGCGTGCTGCTGCGCTCCGTTGGCCTCGGCCTGCTGACCGATCCGTGGTTTGCGCGTCACATGCGCGGGCTGCCGGTGTTCCGCAAGCCGGCCGTGGCCCTGGACGCGCTGCCGCGCATCGACTTCGTCTTGGCGTCGCATCTGCACAGCGACCACTTTGACCCGGCCGCCGTCGCGGCTCTGGCCGCCAAGGGCGCGACCGTGGTGGGGACTGTCGGTACGGCTGCACATGTGCGGGCCCATGGCATTGGCGCCGAGGTCATCGAGCTGTCGCCGTGGCAGACGTTTTCGCGCGGCGCGCTGCGCGTGGTGGCGACGCCCGCGTTGCACACGGGTCCCAAACCCGACGAAATCGGGATGTGGCTCCAGGTTGGAGATTTCCGATGTTATTTCGCTGGAGACCAGCGATTCGGGCCGGTCTTTCGTCAGGTCGGCGCGAGATTGCCGCGGGTCGACCTGGCCCTGCTGCCGGTGGGCGGCACGCTGATCTTCGGCCACCGGACGACCATGGACCCTGCCGATGCGGTTCGGGCGGCCCTGGTGTTGCGGCCGCGTCACGTTCTGCCTATCCACGAGGGCGGCGAATGGCTGCCGGTGCCGCCGGCCAGTTGGCACCCGGGTCGCCGCGGCGCCTTCCTTGCCAAACTGCGCACGACGGGCGCCGACGTCGTCGGTCTCGATGCGGCCCCCGGGGTGGAAGTCGAGGTGCCACCCGCGCCACCCGAGGCTTCGTGACGGCGCGCGTGCCCGCCTGCGAGGTCGCCGGCGACGTCGACGCGGTCGCAGCCGCCCTGCGCTGGATCGGCTGGATCGTCGATCCGCGCAGCCGTGACGCGGCCACTGGCCATTGGTGGTCGTGGGTCGGCGAGGGTGGCTACCCCTACGCCGAGGCGACAGCCTGGGTCTTGCTCGCACTGGCAGAAGCGCGCGCCGCCGGCATCGCCCACGGCAGCGCCTTGGCCGAAATCGGTGACGCAGCGTGCGAGGGCCTTGCCCGCGGCGCGCGCCAGGGGGGCCTGGGGCGAGGCGGCCGCTGGTACGCGTTCGACACCGCCGTGGGGCTGGCCGCGGTCCACGCGTGGCGACCCGAACATCCCGCAGTGAACGCCCTGTGGCTGCAGTTGCGGACGATGGCGGCCGAGCGGCGGGCGGTGCAAGGTGGGCCGCGTCTCGGACAACCGGCGCCAGGGGCGCGGTGGAGTGAAGTCTGGGGCGCGCATCTGCTGTGGCTGGCCGTGGCGGCGCACAGCCTTGGGGAGGTCGCGTGGGCCCGATCGTTGGCGAAAGACTTGTTGGACCCCGCGGCGTTGGTACCGATGCCGACGTATTGTCATGCACTGGCCTACGCTTGCGAAGGCTTGGTTGCCCTGCGCGGCGAAGCAGTGTTCGATACGCAGTTGGGGGCGTGGTGGACAAGGTTGCGGCGCGCCGCCACACCGGGTGGGGTCGTCGCCCATGCCGGCGAAAAAGGACCCGTGCGCGCTGACACCACCGCCCAAACGGCCCGGCTGCTGCGCACGCTCGAACCGCAGGCCGATGCGGCGCCGTGGCTGCGCCTGCTGTGGGACTGGACCGACGCCCAAGGGGCGGTGCACTACGAGCCCGGGTCGCCGCATGCCAACGCGTGGTGCACGGCAATGGCGCTGCGCGCAGCGGTCGCTGCACTGGAGGACGGGTGACCACCCATCACGTGCCGCTGGTCATCGTCGGGGCAGGTCCCTACGGCTTGTGCGCGGCATGGGCGGCGCGAAGACGCGGCTTCGAACCGATGGTGCTGGACCGCAACCCACTGCCTGGCGGGGCGTGGCAGCACATGTGGCCCAACATGCGTTGCCTGTCGCCGCGCCAGTTTGACGCCACGCCCGACGGCTTCGTGTCGCGGGGCCCGCACGAGTTTGCGACGGCCGAAGAAGTCGCAGAGCAGTGGCAGCAGTTTGCGCGCCGCCAGCATTTTTCCCTGGCGCTCGGCACGACGGTGCGGGGCATCGCGGCGCAGGCCGACGGTTTCGCGGTGCACCTCGACGCCGACGTCGTGTGGGCCCAGCGCGTGATCCTCGCCACCGGCGAGTTCGACGCACCGGTCTGTGCGAACCTCGCGCCCGACACGCGACAACTGCCCGCAGGGGTCGTGCACGTGCGGGATCTGTTGCCAGATCGGCTGCGCGGCCTGGGTCGGGTCATCGTGGTCGGCGCGGGCAACTCCGCCGCGCAGGTGTTGGCGACCGCGGTGCACGCAGGGGCGCGGGTCAGCCTGTGCGCCAAGACCGTGCCGGGCCACGTCTCCGCATGGAAAAGCGGCATTCTCGGCCACGCCCGCTGGCGCTTGTCGGGCCTGGATCTCAAGGTGTGGTCGCTGTCGTCGCGCTGCCAGATGCGCGCGCCGCTGATGGATCCCGCGCTGCTCGAACTGTTGGGCAGCGGCGCTGTGCAACGATTCGGCGCCGTGGCCGAGTTGTTCGATGGCGGCGTAGTCACTGCCCAGGGCGAGCGCCTGACCGCCGACCTCGTCGTGCTCGCTACCGGCTACCGCCGCGACCTCGATCTGGTCGCCGGTCTCGACCAGTTGGGCCCGAGTTCGTTTCCGGCCCACAAGCGCGGCGTCAGCGTCCGCCACCCGGGACTGGGCTACGCCGGACTGCCGTGCGCCCGCACGCTGCGCAGCGGATTCTTGCGCGGTGCAAAGGGCGACGCGATTGCCCTAGTAGGTGCGGTACTGCGCGGAGTTCGGCCGTGACGCCGGCCGCGTGGTTGGCCTGGTCTGGCGTCGCGCTGGTTGCCGCGCCCATGGTCGCCTACTGGGCGATGACGTTGGGGGGGCGACGGAGCCTGTGGCGGCTGGTCGGACTTCGCCACAGCATGATTGCCGTGGGGTGCAGTGTAGTTGCCGTGGGGTCGCTCGTCGCCGGCAGCCCGGCACCTGCGTTCCTGGCCGTGCTCTCGGTCGCGTACCAGGGCCGCCGGCAGTGGCTCTTTCCCATCGGACCGATTCCGTTGGCCGCTGATACTCGACCGGTGCCCGATGACGCCTGGCTGGCGGTGTTTGAGGACGGTCGCGCCGCCGCGCTAGAGGAACTGCGCCGCTGCCGCTTGGCCCGCACCGGCCGCGGTGAACTGCTGGCGTGTTGCGGACTCGCCCGCTCGCTCATCGCCGTGCGCGTGCCGGATGTCGCTGCGGTGCAATTGCACCTGCCCTTGCCGGTCGGGTTTGCCTTTCGCGTGGGCGCCGAGGTCTTCGACGGCACCACGGGCATCCTTTTGGATGGCGATCGCCGCCTGACGCCTGTTGCGCTGGCGTTGGCTTCGGGCGCGGCTTGGCGCCGCCGCTTTCCCGACGGCGTGCTGTTGACCGCGGGACTGCCGTTGGCGCCGCTGCGGTGGCCGCGCGCACCAGGCCGGACCGGGTCCAAGCTCCCCATCGTCAGCGGTAGTCTGGAAAGGGGCCTGTGGACGCCGCTGCCCGACCACGCGAAGGATCTGCCGGAACTGCCGCCAGCGGGGGTGCCGTGGCCAGAACGACGGTTTTGCCCGCGGCCTGCCGAGGTTGGGCAAGTTTCGTCAACAGTTTCATCGATCTGAACAATGGGGGGGTCCGTCCGAGCGGCCCTGGCGGCGGCGATGCCTCTCGGGCGCCGCACCCACGCCGACTCAAGGCTGCGCGATCAAAGCAACCCCAAAATCCTATTCGAAATCAAGCGTCTGAACAATGGGGGGGATCGTCCAGCAGCCCCAGCGCCAGCCGCCGGACCTCGACCGCCAGGCGCTCGCGCCGATAGTCGGCGTCGTAGGGGATGTTGGGCAGCGGCCGGCAGCGGTCGAACGCCATCCGGCCGAGTTCCGCGGCGAAGGCGGCGCCCATTGGCCGACCGGCCAGGCCCTTGAGGTCGAGCACGCGCGGCCGCGGCCCCAGCACGCCCACGACCAATCGACCGCCGACTAGCGCGCCCCCTGCCAATTCCAGGCGCAGCGCCACAGAAATCAAAGGAAAATCGATGCTCTTGCGCACCGCCCACTTGCGGTGGCCGACGCGGACGTGCGGACCTGGTACTGGCACTCGCACACTGGTCAGCAGTTCACCCGGTGCCAAGCGCACATGGCGCGTGCCGTCGCTGTCGTAGAGGTCGGCGAGCGGCAACTCGCGCCGTGCGACCTGTCCATCGCGCCAGCCTGCGACCTCCACCACGGCGCCATAGGCGATGAGCACAGGCGCGGTGTCGCTCGAGAGCGCGGCCACGCACCCCTGGCCCCCGGGTACGACATGGCACTCGCTGCCGTGGCTCTTGAGGCAGCCACCGAGCGCCGAGCGCCAGAACTCGCTCTGGTTGATGTAGCGACAACGGGTGTCGAGGCACAGGTTGCCGCCGAGCGTGGCCATGTTGCGGATCTGCGGGCTGGCGACGCGCGCAGCGGCCCGGCCAAGTGCGGCGCATGTCTCCAGGATCGTCGGGTCCGTGGCCAACTCCGCAAGCGTAGTGCCCGCGCCGATCCACACGTGGTCGCCGCGCCGTTCGAGGCCGCACAGGCCGCCCACATTGCGCAACAGCACGGCGGTGCCGAGGCGCGTCTGACCGAGTTTGGCGTTGGGCACCAGGTCGGTACCGCCAGCCAGCGGCCGCGCGCCCTGGTTCGGATCCGCAAGCAAGTGCAGCGCGCCGGGCAAGTCCCGCGGCGCCGCGACGTCGAACGCGGGCAACCTCAGCATGTGCCCGACCTCTCGCGCAGCGCCCGCAGCACCTTGGCCGGCGAAATCGGCAGGTGGTCGATGCGCACCCCCACGGCGTCGAACACAGCGTTGGCGATGGCCGGGATGGCGCTGTGCAGCGGGCCTTCGCCGGCCTCCTTGGCGCCGTAGGGGCCGTGTGGGTCGGGCGCTTCGACGATGATCGCCGACAACTGCGGCACATCGAGCGACGTCGGGATGCGGTAGTCCAGCAGCGACGATGCGGCGAGCAAGCCGTCGCGGCCCGGGCCACTGTCGCGCCGCTGCCGAGGATCGCGCAGACCGCTCGGCATCACCTCGTGCAGTTCCATCACTGCCTCGGCCGCGCCCATGTACACCGAGCCCTCGATCTGCCCCTCGACCAGCACCGGGCTGATGGCCTTGCCGCAGTCGTGGGCGCACCAGATCTGAACCACGCGGACCTCGCCGGTCTCCTGGTCCACTTCAACCTCGGTGACGTGCGCCGTGAACGAGTAGGCCGGACTGGCGCCGATGGTGCCGCCGCGGTAGTCGCCGTGCACGCCGGTCTTGGGCGTGTTGTACGAACCCGTGGCGCCGAGCAGTCCGTACTTGCCCTCGGCCAGGATGAAGGCCTCTTGGATTGGCATCCAGCGGTTTGGATCCTCCGGGTCGGTCGCGCGGCGGTGCGCGAGCACGATCCGCTCGGCAGGGACGCCCCACGCCTCGCCCACGACTTCGCGGACGCGCATTCCCAGTGTCTTGGCGGCCTGTGCACAGGCGTTGCCGGCCATCAAGGTGATGCGCGAACTGTAGGCGCCGAGGTCCACCGGGCACAGGTCCGAATCGGCGGCGACCACGCGCACGTCGTCGAGCTCCACGCCAAGCTCGTGGGCGGCGATGGTGGCGATCATTGTGGTGCTGCCTTGACCGATGTCGCTCGTGCCCGCGAACACCCGCACCCGGCCCGAGCGATCCAGCGCCATCTGCACGGCGGACTGCGGCAATTCGGTCGGGTAGATGCAGTAGTTGGTGCCGCTGATATAGCACGACCCCGCGACGCCGATTCCCCGACCGGCCGGCAGCCTTCCCCATTTGTCGCGCCAGCCGCTCGCCCGCTCGACGGCATCCAAGCAAAGCAGAAAGCCGTTGCTGCCGACGTGAAAGCCGTTGACGGTCGTGGCGTGTTCGCCCATGAAGTTGCGGCGGCGCAGTTCGAAGGGGTCCAGGCCGAGCGCACGGCTGGCCTTGTCAAGCTGGACCTCCAAAGCGAATCGCGGCTGCACCGATCCATGGCCGCGCTTGGGGCCGCACGCCGGCTTGTTGGTGTAAACGCGCGTCGAGTCGAACCGGTAGCTGCCGAACGCGTAGGGCGCCGCGAGCAACTGGCCGGAGTAGTAGGTGGTGACCAGCCCAAACGAGCTGTAGGCGCCGCCGTCCAGCAAGGCCCGCGAATCGACGGCCAGGATGCGACCATCCGCCGAGAACGCCGTCCGGTAGCGCATGTCGAACGGGTGGCGGCCGCGGTGGGCCAAGAACACCTCTTCGCGGGTGTACAGACACTTGACCGGCCGGCCCGTCTTCTGGGCCAACCGCGCGACGCAGAACTCCAGGGCAAACGGCTCGGACTTGCCGCCAAATGCACCGCCGACTGCCGGCTGGATGACGCGGATCTGCCGCATCGGCAGGCAGAGCACCTTGGACAGCTCGCGCTGCAGGTAGTGCGGCACCTGCGTCGCCGACCACACCGTCAGCAGCCCCTTGCCATCGACGACCGCCACCGCGCAGTGGGGCTCGATAGGCGCGTGCGCCGAACCGTGGAAGCGGTAGTGTCCCTCGATGACCAGTGGGGCCTCTGCCAGCGCTGCGTCCACGTCGCCAAACGCCAACTGCACACGCTTGGTCACGTTGCCGTGCTTGTTGTCGTCGTGGATCTTGACGTCACCGCGGCGCAGCGCCTCCTCGGGATCGACCAGCGCCGGCAGCACCTCGTACTGGACGTCGATGCGGCGGCACGCTTCGTTGGCCACGTCTTCGCTTTCGGCGGCCACCGCGGCGACCGGGTCGCCCACGTAGCGCACCTTGTGCAAGGCCAACGCGTGCTCGTCGGGAGTCCAGGGAATCACGCCATAAGGCGTCGGCAACTCGCTGCCCACCAGCACCGCATGGACCCCCTGCAGCGCCTCGGCGCGGCTGGTGTCGATGGCCGCGATGCGCGCGTGGGCGTGCGGGCTGCGTACGAGCTTGCAGTGCAACATGCGCGGCAGCGCGAGGTCATCGGTGTACCCCGCCGCGCCGGTCATGAGAGCCAGCGCGTCGTGCTTGCCGTGGCGACCGCCCAGTAGCGGCGCCGCTTCGGCACGGCCGTCGTCCTGCGCCAAGCGGTGCAACTGCGCGGCCGTCTTGTCGCTCGAGATCGGTCCGGTCACGCCGCGCCCCCGGGTCCGTCGCCGATTGCCTGCGCTCGCGAACAGGTCTCTTGCGCTGCGGCCTCGACCGCCTCGAGAATCTTGGTGTAGCCCGTACACCGGCACAGGTTTCCGCCGAGCGCAGCCGCGATGTCGGCCCGGCGGATGACCGGCGCATCCGCACGGCCCAATTCGTCGAGGTAGTGGGCCGACGACATCAGCATCCCAGGCGTGCAGAAACCACACTGCGCCGCTCCGCGCTCGGCGAAAAGCCGTTGCAGCGGATGAGGTTCGCCACCGACGCCCAAGCCTTCGACGGTCTCGACGTGGCGACCCTCGGCGGCGACGGCCAGCGTGAGGCACGCAAGGGTCGGCAGGCCGTCGACCAGCACCGTGCATGCGCCGCAGTCGCCCTTGTCGCACCCCTGCTTGCTGCCGACCAAGCCGAGCTGGTAGCGCAAGAGTTCCAATAGCGTCCAATGGGTGGGCGCGGCCACGGCGTGAGCTTGGCCATTGACGTGCAGTCGCACGACGGCAATGCGGCGGGCCTGCGCGGGGTCGAGGGGTTCGGCGATCGGCACGGCTGCGAACCTACTTGGCCTTTGCGGGCGGTTTGGCGCCCTTCTTGCCCTTGGCCGGCGCTTGGGTGGGGGGCAACAACGCTGGGCGTTCGCCAAACTCGAAGCGCAGTTGCACGGCGCCGACCGAGATCTCGATGTGCTGCAAGATGCGGAACGGTTTGCCCTTCTTGAGGGCCGCCCCAGCGGCAAGGGTGCCGGTCCTGCTGCCGAGGTCCTCGACCGTCACCGTACCGGCGTCATGGCGCACTTTGCAGTGGACCTCGGACACCGACCTGTCTTGCAGCCGCACGTCTGCCGTAGCGGCGCTGCCGACGACAATCTCGGGCTTGTCGAGCGACCAGGTCTGCTTGCCGTCGCTGGTCGCCAGTTTGCCCCACACCGGGCCCTTCGCGGCTGGGGCGGGGTCGGCAAGGGCGGTGGTCGCGCCCGCGACGCAGCCGAGGGCCACAGCGGTCAGCACGCGCAGCAAACGGGTCGGGTCGCGAAGCACTGCGGTCAGGATGCGAAGCAAGGGCACCATGCAGGACTCCCACCCGCCACGTGGTGCGGGCGCGCAACGATGCGCCATGCCGGCCGCAAGCGTCAAGGCAGAATCGGCGCAATCGCGGTCACGCGGTCTCTTGCGCCGCGGGAACCGGCAGAAGACCAGCGAGCGCGGTCAACGCGTAGACCGCGGCGCCGGCCAAGAAGGTCGCGGCGAACCCAAAGCTCATGCAGCACAGCGCCGCTGCGCACGACCCGACGACCGAGGCAAAGCCGTTCAGGCCCCACGCCCATGGAACCAGCCGCGGCGCCGTGGCGGCCAGGCGCGACATGCCCAGCGGCATCAGCATCCCGAGCACGAAGCCGATGACGCCGACCAGCACCAAGGTGACGGCGACCTTGACGGCGAACTCAGCCTCTTGGCTGGCCTCGAGCACCCAGCCATGCAGCGCGTTCGACACCAAGAGCACAACCACCGCCACGGCTGCGGCCACCGCCACGGTCTTGGGCCGTGCACCGACGTCGCCACGGGTGAAGCGGGCGGCGAAGAACGAACCAAGGCCGGCACCGACCAGCAAGCCTGCGAGCACGGCCGTCAGGGCGTGGGTCGGGTGACCGAGGTACAGGACAAAGCGCTGCATCATGCTGACCTCGACCAGCATGAAGCCAATGCCCAGCCCCAAGTAATACGGCATCGCCCGCAGCGCCGCGCCGGGGTTTGCGCCCAACGCCGCCCGGCCGCCGCGCCACAAGGGCAAAAGCAAACACGCAGAACCGAGCACGATAGCCAGGATCAGCATCTCCAAGAGCATGAACTCACCATTGAGCATCAGCACGGTCGGGTGCTTGATCAAGGTGCCCAAGGTGTCGTGGTGTGGCCGGTAGAAGAAGAACGGCCAGTCGTCGGTCGACGGCCGCAGTTCGTAGTGTTGGTCGCGGCTCGCGTTGGCGACGGGGTCGTCGGCGCGCGCGATCTCGGCGTAGCGGGTCGGCGTGGGCCGCCGCGGGTCGTGCAACCAGTCGAAGCCAGCCTTCTGGGCTTGGTCGCGCAGCGCCTGCACCGCCGTTTCGTCGAATGGCGAGCGCCGAAAAAGCACGTTGGCCGCGCGCGCCGACTCGGAACCGGTGTGGTGACTGCTCAAGATCGCGATGTGCGCCGCCGGGTTGGCGATGCCGAGGTTCTTGGCGGCCGCGTGCATCATCGTCAACAGGCGCACCACCTCGTCGCCCTCCCAGCGGATCATCATCAGCACGCCGTCAGGGGTCAGGTGGCCTACGTACTCCTCGATGGCTTGTCGGGTGTAGAGGTTGTTTTCCGACGCGGCGAACGCCCCTGCGGCTGTGGCTGCCCACGTATCGACCAGCGACAACTGGATGGTGTCGTAGCGGTCTTTGCTGCGGCGCACAAATGTACGGCCGTCTTGCACGTGCACCGTCAGGTCGGGGCGCTCGTACAACCGGCCGCTGTACTCGGCGAACTGGCCGCGCATCACGGCGTTGGCGATGAGCGGGTTGATCTCGACGGCATCGACGCGCTGCATGCCGTGCATGAACGCCGTCAAGATGTCGCGGCCACCGCCAGCGCCGATGACCAGGCCCCGGCCCTTGGGTGCGCCGTGGTAGCCGACGGCCGTCAGCTCGTAGCGCAGGAATTCGTGGCCTTCGGGTCCCGACTTGGGCATCACTGGCGTCGCCGCCGAGGCGTCGATGTCCATCATGTGGCCGGTGACCACCGGCCCCTTGTAGTTGGGCCCGAGCGCCCACGGACCCATCGGCTGTTCGTACACGGCGATGCGGCTCAGCGCGTTCCAGCCTTCGAACAGCACGACGTCGCCGATGCGCCCCTTGGGCTTCTTGAGGTGCAATGTCCCCGCCGCAAGGTCCAGGCCGACGAGCGCGAGGCACGCCGCCACCACACCCAGGGTAGCGAGCCTCTCGCGCTTGTGCATGGCCGGGTAGGCCAAGAAAAGGCACACTGGACCGCATAAGGCCGACGCGACCACCGCAGCCGGGCCGCCCAGCGACACCAGCAGCGGCACCACCAGCAGCCCCGCCACGCCCGCCGCCGCCAGATCCGCCGCGTACAGCCGCGCGAACTGCGCGCGATGGTGGGTGAAAAGCAACGTCAGCACCAAGCCGCCGAAATAGAACGGCACCACGCCCACCGCGTACACGCACGCCAGGATCAGCAACCGCTTCCACGAGAAGTCGAGCGACACGCCGTAGCGAACCAACAGCATCAGCGCACCCACGGTGGTTGCCGCGAACAGCAGTCCGCTGCGCTGGATGTCGCCATCGGCCCGCTCGGCCGTAAATCGCCCCGGCGCCAGCGACACCCGCACCCCCGCGGCCGCAAGCCCCAACATGCCGATGGAAATCGCCGCGAACGCGAAGTGGTGGTAGAGCGTGACCGAAAACAGCCGGGTCAGCAGTACCTCGAGCAGAAAAATCGACGCGGCGATGCCGGCCACCGCAAGCGCGGGTCGACGGGGTGCGGTGGAATCCATCGGTTGGTGACCTTGGCGGCGGCGCGTCAGAGCGGCGGGTTGCGAAGGGTAGGGGCATCCGCGGTGGTTGTCGAGGACGGGCAGGGTCGGGGTCAGGACGGCCCCCCCCATTGTTCAACTACATAAAACAACAACAGAACCGAGTCATGGCCGGTTGCCCCGCCCGCGCAACCGAGAAAGCGCCACCAATTCAAGGATCTGAACAATGGGGGGGTCTGGAAGAACATCCAAATTCAACAACTTGCGTCAAACGGTGATCCCAGCCGTGGGGCCGCGCTGCGACTGCGCGTCCCGGTCGGCGAGCAAGCCTGTGGAGGCTGAGCAATGCGAACGTTGAAGACCGAGGTCCACCTTAGATTTCAACGGCCTGAACAATGGGGGGGATCGGCCTGTGCGGCCTATTCGGTCTCGGCGGCCTTGGGCTTGTCCTCTTTGGCGCGGTCGAGTTCCTTGCGGGCGTCGCTCGCCTTGCCTTCCAAGTACCAGGTCTTCTGCATGGCCTTGAGCACGACCACCGCCTCGCGCAGCGTTGCCGTGAGTTCTTTGGTGATGTGGGGGATTTCCGGGGCGATGCGGCCGGTTTGTTCGGCCAGCGTGGCGACGTTGTCCAGGATGCGTGCAAGCTTCTTTTCGTCGGTCAGGCGCTCCATGGCGCCGATGAGCCGTTCGACTTTTCCGTCGGCCAGCAGCCTGTCTGCGTTGGTCAGCACCGAAGTGGCCGGGCCTTTCTCGCCAAGCAGCGCATCCAACCGGCCGACCAGCGCCTCGCTGCGGTCGATGAGGCGATTGATCTTCTGCGGATCCAGCACTTCGGCCGCGCCGCGCACGAACTTGCGGGCGGCAGGATCTGCGAGTAGCTGCTCGGCCGCGACCACGGTCCGTCGCAGCGCGGGATCGGCGAGCAGGCGGTGCGCGGCAGCTAGCGTCTCGCGCAGCGCCGAATCGTGCAACAGGTCGTCCAGCCCCTGCAGCGCACCCGGCAGCGCCGGGTGCTTGACCAGCGCAGTGATCGGCGTGCCGACGTCGCCCAACAGCTTGTCCAGCTTGTCCAGCAGGGGCCCCAGCCGGTCGAAGGCCGCCACCAAGCGATCAAGGCGGTCGTTCTCCTCCAACTTCTGCATCAACTTTTCGACCGCCGAGATCGCCCGGTTGGCTGTCTTGAGGTAGGTGCCGAAGTCCAAATCGGCTACGGCGTCCAGAATGTCGACGGGTTCGTGAACGGGCAGCCACGCGCCATCGGCCAAAGGCTTGCTGGCCGCCGATGGCGGCGTGGTCAAGTGGATGCGCTTTTCGCCGATGCCGAGCAGGCGACGCACCACGGCCTTGCTGCCCGGCCGCACTCGATGGGCGTGGCCGGCCAGGAGCACCAGCTCGACCGTGACCTTGCCGTCGTCGGTGATGCGCAGTTCGCCGATTTCACCGACCTCGACGCCGCTCAGCAGCACCGGCGATCCAGTGCGCAGCCCGTCGCCGCGCTCGACCTGGGCGAAGTACCGCACGCGCGCCGCCAGCCAGCGGTTGTGGACTGCGGCACCCACGAAAAACGCGACGACCAGCGCCACCGTGCCCAGCAGGAACAGCCCGGCAATGCGCTCGCGGGTGGTCAAGAAGATCTTCACGCCGTACCGCCGGACGCTTCTGCAACGCAACCGTAGACGTGCGCACCCACTTCGCACAGAACGGCCGTCAGGGCGCCATTGGGCCGTGAAAGGCACGCGGCCAGCGCACATTCGCCGGCCGAAGCGCGGCCCACCAGACTGCGCCAGGTCGCCGACAGCCCGGACGACGCCTCGAAATCGCCGACGCCCTCGACGACGAGCCAGGTCGGCCCGAGCGCCACGGCCCGGGCCGCGCATGTTCGGAAGCGCGTTGTGCCGTCGACCTCGTGCGGGCGCAGGGCCGCTACGCGCTCGAGTTGGAATTCGGCCAGCAAGGCCTGCACGCGGGCCGCCTCTGCCCTGGCGTCGAGTTTGCCGTGGGTCGCAATCGGCAGCGCGATGTTGTCGCGAAGCGTGCGGTTGGACAACAGCCCGCCGCGGCCCTGCACGAGCCCGATGCGGTGGCGAGTGCGCAATAGGTCGACGTAACCGCGGGCGGCCACCGCTTCACCAAAAAGTGCCAGGGTACCGGCAAGCGGGAAGGCGACCGTGGCCAGCACGCGGGCAATCGCAGCGGCGAATTCACCTTCGGCCGCGCCGCCCTGCGGCTCGAAAACTGCGATGTCGCCCGCCATGAAGTCGAACGGCGGCGCCCTCAGGCGCAGGCCGCCCGCCTCGCAGACCAACCCATCGACGGCTGCGGCGATGCTCACAGCACCCCCATGAAGATCGACGAACCCGTGCCGGTCAGGAATACCGCGACCGTCACCGCGCCGTGCAGACCGACCAGATACACCAAGGCGTGCAGCGCCGCTTTGGACACCGCGACGGGCACTTCGGTGGGTGACGTGCCGACGTCCATGCCCTGGTAGCACGCGATCAGGAATACGCCCAGACCGCCCAGCACGATCTTGGTCAGGAACGCCGCGAGGTCCACCGGCGACGTCGCCGAGAACACCGCCCCGAGGAACACCGCCGCGGGCAGGCTGACCAGCAGTTGCGCGATCGCGAAGCCACCGACCAGTGCCGCGGCGCTGAATACTACGCTCAACCCGAAAAGCGACAAGAGACCGCCCAGCAGCCGCGGGGCGACCAACTGGCGCATGGGCGGGATGCCCATCACCTCCAAAGCCTCGATTTCGCGCTGGACGCGCATCGACCCTATCTCGGCCGCAATCGCCGTCACCGAGCGCACGATGACGATGATGCCGGTCAAGAGCGGGGCGACTTCGCGCAGGACGACCACTGTGATCGTGCGCCCGAGGCTGTCGGCGCCGGACAACGCGCCCAGACCGCTCACGCCCTCGACGATGGCGAACAGGCCCACGACAAGCGCCAGCGTGACCACGGGCCCGATGGCCTGCACGGCGGTGAAATAGACCTGCAGCGCGACTTGCCGCCAGAAGTCGCGCTGACCGAGATCCCGGCAGATCCACGGGGTCTTGATCGACAAGTACAAGAACGCAAGCAAGAACCAAGCGTAGCGCACCAGCCCGATCGCCGCAGCGCCGACCTCGTCCAGCCAACTCAGACGCGCCACGCGCCACCGCTGCCCCGGTCCAGGTCGTCGAGATACTCGCCTGCGACGCCCGCCGCGCGGGCTTGGTCGCGATCGATGCGCACCACCCGCACCAGTGGCCCCACGACGGCCACGGCCACCAGGCCGCCCAGCACCAGCGCAAGGCCGCCCAGCAGTTGTGCAGCCGCACTGCCGCCGCGCGCCGAGCAACCGGACACCATCGCGACGAGCCCGAGGACGAATGCGCCCCACGCCGCGAGGAGGCGGTTGGTGCGGGCGTCGGCGTGCTCCCGGCACAGGCCGACTTCGATGCGGGTGCGCCGTCGGACCAGAAGCGCCACCACGATGTAGGGGATCGGCCCGAGCAGCAGGACCAAGTACCAGCCTGCGGCGTGCCAATACAACTCGCGACGGTACCGGCGCGTCACTGGGCCATTGCAGCGCAGGCACCGATCCGGCCACTGTGCGCCGAGCCGCCAGACCAGGTGGTCGCCGTCGCGCCAGACGCCGGTCGGGTCGAACACGCCCAAGCGCGAATCGACAGCGGGTGGGGCATAAGGATTGGCGGTCATCGGCACACGCTCGGGCCCGTCGGCCGATCGGCATGATGCCGCAACTTCTCGGCGCCGCACAGGGCCGGCTCCGCTGACAGCCACCCGGCAATCGGCGTATCGTTGCCGCCGCGCACCCGGGATGCCGGGCAGTCCTGGAGTCCCCGCCATGGCCAACGATCAGCACCCTGTGCCCCCTTCGCCGGCCTTTGAGGGTACGCCGCTTTCGCGCGCCGAGTACATCGCGGCAATGGTTCACTTCTACCGCGGCGAGATCTACCGCGCGACCCAATGGCGGCTGCGGCTGGACAACACCACCAACTGGGCAATCCTGTCGTGCACCGGCCTGGCCACGTTCACGCTGGGCGACCGCGCACACTCCCACGCGGCCATCTTGCTCGGCATGGGCCTGCTGCACACATTCATGGTCATCGAGGCGCGGCGATTTCGGTTCTTCGACGTGTGGCAGCAGCGCGTGCGGCTCATCGAGACCAACTTCTACGGCCCGTTGGTACGCCGGGACCTGCAGAGCCCGACCGCGGACTGGGGTCAGCAAATCGCCGACGACCTGCTGCGCCCCACCTTCAAGATGAGCACGCGACAGGCTGTCCGCGCCCGGCTGACCCGCAACTACGGCGCCCTTTTCGCGCTGCTGATGGCCACTTGGCTGTGCAAGCTGGCGCTGCACCCCGGCGCTCTCGCCGACCAACCGTTGTACGCGCGCATGGCCGTCGGCGACCTGCCGTGGTGGGTGCCTGCGGCGCTGGTGACCGGCCAGTGGTTGTACCTGGGCGGCCTGTGGCTAGGAGTGCGTGGCATCGCTCCCGCCGAAGCCGACTACCGCGAGCGGCCCGACCTTGGCACCTTGTGACCGCAGAGACAGTCGATTGTTGTGCAGAATCATGGATCTGAATAATGGGGGGGGGGGGGACCCCAAAACCCCCGGAACCCACGCGCCGCAGGCGGCAGCGCGCCCGCGCAGACCGCCTCACGCGGACCGCCGGATGGCAGCCTTGCTGGATCGCGCATTGAAGATTGTTGTTCAGGATCATGGATCTGAACAATGGGGGGGTCGGTTCTGGTCGGTTCTGGCCCCGCATCCGGCCGCGCCCGGAAGGCGCTCCACAGCAGGCGCACTTCGATCGGCCACCTGCCCAATTGTTGCGCGAAATCATGGATCTGAACAATGGGGGGGGGGCGATCACCAGAGGGGTCGGGATCACCGGACGCAGCGCAAGCGGTGGAGCGCCGACTTGGCTGTGACCGCCGAATTGCCAGGGCCGAAGTGCACCGACCACGCGCTTGCCGCGGTCAATGCCGGTGTCACCGTCCAAAAGCTCTCGGCGGTCGTAGGGCCGAATACCGCGGTATCGATGGCCGGGTCCTTCGCTGCACGGTCCACAAGGCCTTCCAACTCAACCAGCGTCGGCACCCGCCAGCCGCCGCCCGCGAGCGCCAACTGCTTGCACCAATCTTGCGCTCCAGACCAACTGAAAGTGCCGACCGCTTGGGCCCGTTGCCAGGTGCGGCCAGTGGCGTGATCCAGGACGGTCTCGGTCTTGGCGTCCACGGCGAAGCGGCCGGGCGTCGATGCGGCGAAGGCATGGGTCGCCCCCAGCACGACGCACGCACTGGCGACCACCACCCGGTTCATCGCACGCACCTCGCGTAGCACTTGGCTGTCGTGGGCGCGAACGCAGTGGTGCCGCCATTGAAAAGCACAGTCCAATGGCTGGCCTGAGCTGCCGCCGCGACCGGCGAGGCGGTCCACAGGAACTCCTTGGGCGTGTTGGCCAGGGCCGTCACCACCGTCGGCGCGGGGGCGGTCACGTCACGAATCGTCAGCAGTTCTGCTAGGGTTGGCAGGCGCCAGTCGTCGTGGCCGCCCGCCGACAGTCCAGCGCAGTATCCGTTGGCCGCGTCCCAGGCGATCGGCACCGGGCTGGCGTCCTTGGCCCACGTGCGGCCGCTGTGTCCGTCGCTGACCGTGCCCTTGCCGGTGTCGGTGAACCAAGAAGGGGGAGGTGCATCCGGGCGCGGCCCCCACAACGGAAAGTCCGCGGCACAGACGCTGCCTGTAGCCGTCGCGACCGACACGAAGCCGGCCGTACAGGTCGTGCAGTTGCCGGGCAGCGCGGCCGGATCGGCACACGGGGTTGCATCCATCGCCACGAACGGCACAATGTCGGTGTCTGCATCCACTGCCGATCCGGCTTCGGGTCCCCAATCCGCAGTGCCGCTGCCGTCCACCAGGTCCGGGACCGGCGCGACGTCTGCGATCTCGCTTGCAGGCACCGCGTCTTGCGCTACATCGGGCGTGGCCAGCGTGTCGAGCGCGCTTCCCGGGTCTGGTCCGTCTGCGGAAGCGTCGGCCACGCCGGCACCCTTGCCCGTGTCGGGAGCGGTTTCGGCAAGCGCAGCGTCGGCCGGGGGCGTGTCCTTGGGATCGAAAGCCGCAGAGTCCGGCAGTCGCTGGGGCGCGCAAGCCAAACTGGAGCAAAGCGCGATGGCGGCGATGACCTTCACCAGCGCACCTCGACCGCGGCGCAGCCGTCGGCCTGGGGCAGCACCGTCCAGGATGCCTTGGCGGGCTCGGGGTCGCCGCGCAAGGCCCAGGCAATGACGCCGATGAGCGCGATTGCGCCACCCGCCGCGGTCGCGGAAACGCCGATCGTGCGCCGCAAGGCGATATCCTTGGCCTGCCGGGTCGCTTCGGCGTAGCTCAGGTTCGGACGCTCGCCAGCGGCGATCCGGCCCCAGGTGCGGTCGTCGAGCTTGCGCCGGTCGGTTTCGGCGAGCAGCCAGACCGCAGCTCCACCCAGGCCGGCGACCAACCCCACCACCGTCAGCACCTTGGGAGCGGCCGACGGTGCCGCCGCGGCCGCGTTCACGACCGACACGGGCGGTGCTGCGATGGTTGGCGGCGCGGCGGCGACGTGCACGGGTTTGCGCTCAGGCAGGAGCGACGCACGCCACGCGACGACTTGGGGGCGCTCGGGTGCATCCGCGGGCGCGGTCTGCAGGTAGCGGTCGAATACCGTCATCGCGGCCGGCCCCTTGCCTGCAATCTGCAGCGCGCGACCCTGGCGCCGCAACCAGTCGTGCTGGCTCGGGTCGAGTTCGTGGGCCTCGGCCCAAAGTTCGGCGGCCAGGCCGAACTGCCCCTCGCTTTCTGCGCGGCTCGCGACGTCGGCTTTGCGCAGCGCCAGTTGCCGCTGTACGTTGCCTAGACGTTCCTGAGCCTTGACACGGATCTCTGTGGGCTGGGCAACGTCGGCAGCCACGGCCGCGTACCGGTGCGATGCGCTCTCCAGGTTGCCTGCCAGCTGGTCGGCGTCGGCGGCTTCGAGCGCAGAGGCGTTCTGGTGGGACCGCGTCAGCTCAGCGCGCCAGGCCTCAACTTGAGCGCGGTCGCCGGCCGAGACGCCGGCAGTCTTGAGGTAACGCTCGTACGCGGCCGAGGCTTGCGCGTGTTTTCCGCCCAGGTGTGCCGCCCTGCCCAACCGCTTGATCCAGTCGGCGCGCTTGGGGTCGAGCGTCAGGGCTTCCGCCCACAGGGCGACTGCGGCATCGTACTGGCCTGCGGATTCGGCACTTGTGGCCTCGTCGGCGCGGCGCTCGGCCTTCTTGGCGAGCACCGCATCCAACTGGGTCTGGGCTTTGGCACGGGCTTGCGGTTCCAGGTCGGCCAGGGCCAGCATCTCGCGAAACAGGCGTTCGGCCTTGTCCAGTTGTCCGGCGAGTTGGAACGACCGCGCGGCATTGTACAGCGCCGGCACGGTCGTCTTGTCCACGCGCCAGATCTCGAGGAAAAGCTCAGCGGCGCGCTCGAAATTCCCGGCGTCGAGCTGCTTTTGCGCTGCCGCCAACAACGCCGCCACGGTCTTGCTCGCGGCGGGCGCCTGGCACCACGCGTTTGGCGCGGGCGACGCCACCGCCAGCGCCAGCGCCATGCCGAGGCGGCTAGTCCATGTATTGGATTTTCGGCTTGCCATCGGTTGCGGGCTTGTCGGGCGTTGCGGGGCGCGCAGGTTTGGGTCTCGGGCGCGCGTCGGCCGCGGCGGGCCTGGGCGACGGAACAGACCGTGCAGGTATTCCATCCGCGGGCGCGGGTGCGGCCCCGGACGGGGCGGACGCCGGGCCGGCCGCGGGTTCAGGCGCCGCAGGTGCGGCGGTCGAGGCGGGACGAACGACGACTGGCTGGAGCGGCGCCGCAGTGGCAGCCGACGGGGCGATCGGCGGGGCCACGGCGGCCGCGGGCGTGGTGGGTTCGCCGAAGGGAGGATCAGCGGGCCGCGACACCACGGCCGCGACAGCGACGGCCAAGGCGATGCAAACGGCCAGCATACCACCGATCAGCCACCGGTTGGCGCGCGGACGCGCAGGCACCGCCGCCGGGCCGGGGGGCGCCGCGACGGCCTGGGTTGGCTGGGCCAGCGTCGCCGGCGTCAGGGCCACCGTGTGCGCGCCCGGGTCGGCGACGACCGCCACCTCCGTCACCGGGGCCGCCGGCCGCAGCGAGACGCTGACCGGTGTTCCGGTGCCACCGAGGCTGCCTTCGAGGGCCCTGCGCATGGCGCGGCTGTCTTGCCAACGATCGCCGGGCAACTTGGCCAGGGCGCGCTCGACCGCGGCGACGAAGGCTTCGCCGAGCGGCGTCTGGGCCGCGCTGCGCAGGTCCGGAGGGGGTTCGTGCATGTGGGCGTTCAGCAGCGCGAACATGTCACCCTGGAATGGCAGTACACCGGTCACACACCGATAGAGGATGACGCCCAGAGAATACAGGTCGGAGCGCGCATCGAGGTCGGTTGCGCCATAGCACTGCTCCGGGCTCATGTACATGGGCGTGCCCATCAGGCGGGCACCTTGGGTCATGCCCGAGTTCTGTTGGCGCGCGATGCCGAAATCGAGCACCTTGACGACCGGATCGTCTTCGCCGACGTCGTGCAAGATCAGGTTGTCGGGCTTGAGGTCGCGGTGCACGAGGCCAGCGCCATGGGCCTCCTGCAGCGACTTGAGCACCTGCACGCCGAGCGCCGCCGCCTGCGCCTCAGTCATCACCTGCCCGCCGTGGCGCAATTGCTTGAGGTATTTTTCCAGCGTCGGGCCGCGCAGGACCTCCATGGCCATGTACAACACGCCGTCGTCGTCCTGGCCAAAATCGTACAGCCGCACGGTATTGGGGTGACGCAGGTTGGCGGTGACGCGCGCCTCTTGGAAAAAGCGAAAGTACGTCTCCTCGCCTGCGTCCTCTGGATCGAGGGCAAGCAGTTTGAGCGCGACCTGCTGGCCGCTGGCAGTGTGCCGGGCCTCGTAGACCGCGCCAAAGCCGCCTTTGCCCAAGCGGTTTTCGATGCGGTAGCGGCCTGCGATGACCGCGCCGGCTGGCAGTTGGGTGGCCCTGGCGACGTCAACACCGCGCAGTTCGAAGGTCGTCGTGCCGTCGGCCGGGCAGAGCCTTTCCGTGCTGGGAGCCCGGCATTGCGGACAGTAGCGCAGTCCGTTGAGCGGCCCTGCGCTCGCCAGGGCCAGCGTCGGCGATTCGCTTTCGTCAGCGGCGGCCAGCGCCTTGTCGTCCGCCACGGTGGGCACCCACTCGCCGCGCCGCCGAACCGGTGGGCGGGCCGCCCGCCGATCTTGGACCCGCCCCGGCGACGGGTCAAGCCAGCTTCGGCTGCGGCTTGCGGTTTGCGGCACTTGACCGTCGCGCCGGTCGCGCGGAGACTACGCCGGCTTGCGGCCGTTCCGCTCGAGTTCCCCCAGCGGCACCGTGCTGGCGAACCATTGAGGACTGATGCGATTTCATTCCCTTGCGTGTGCGTGCGCCGTCCTGGTGGGCGGCGTCTTGGCCGCTACTGCCGTTCGCGCGGCGGTACCGTCGTTTGCCCAGGTCGAAGGCATCATGACGTCGGCGGGCGGCGGCCCGGCCGCGGACGGCAGCTACAACGCTACCTTCGCGCTGTACGCCCAACAGGTGGGCGGCACGCCGCTGTGGACTGAATCGGGCGCGGTGTCCGTCAAGTCCGGCCAGTTCAGCTACCAACTGGGGGCAAGAACCCTGTTTCCGCCGCCGCGATCAACGGTGCGTCGCTGTGGCTCGGGGTAGCGGTCGCGGGCGACCCTGAATTGCCGCGCCAGGCTGTCGGTGCCGCCTTGTTCGCGCAGCGCGCCGCGGTGGCCGATGCCTTGGACTGCAGCGGGTGCGTCAAGGCGGCCGCGCTCGAGGCCAGCGTGCTGCAACCCTACGCGAAAGCGAGCGACCTGTCGGCCTACGCAAAGGCCAGCGACCTGTCCGGCTACGCCAAGGCCACCGACCTGGGCAACTACGCCAAGGCCAGCGACCTGGCCGACTACGTCAAGGCGTCTTCGCTCGCCTCGGTGGCGGCCAGCGGCAGCTTCAACGATCTCAAAGACAAACCACAGCTGGCAGACGTCGCCAAGACGGGCGCGTATGGCGACCTCGGGGGCAAGCCAGTTCTGGCCAAGGTCGGCAGCAGTTGCGGCACCGGGCTCGTGCTCAAAGGGTTCAAGGCCGACGGGTCATTGGACTGCGGAAAATTGGAGATCCCGCCGGACTACATCGACGAGGTCAGCAATGGCCTGCTCAACAACCAGTTCACCGACAAGTACGCGGGCGGCCTGCAAGTGCCGATTCCCGACGGCAACGGCGCCGGCACGACCGACACCATCGCGTTTCCGGACATCGGCATCGCCCAGGCCGTGTGGATTGAGGTCGACGCGTTCAACTCGGATCTGAGCAAGCTCAAAATCGAGCTTTTCGGCCCGGGCATGTCGACGCCCTACACGCTCTACGAGGGCAGCAAGTCCGGCCAGACGCTCAAGGCGCTGTTCAACAAGGACACGCCCCTGGCCAAAGGCGACCTCGACGGAGACTGGCTCGGCAAGAACATCGCCGGCAACTGGTCGATCATCGTCAAGGATCCGCTCAAGAACCAGAACGTCGGCACCACCGACGGTTACTTCTCGTGGGCCATGTACGTCAAGACCATGTCCAGCAAGAAGATCCTGGTCAAGGGCGACCTCATCGTCGAGGGCAACATCACCGGCCAGACCGCCACCAAGGGCACGCTCGGCTCGCGCATCGTGCACAAGTCTGGAAAATTCTACGGCTGGGACGACTTCACCGACCAGTGGCGCACGGTGCCGGGCATGGCCCTGCCGTTCCAGGCCACCGGCGGCCCGGTCCAAATCTCGTTCTCGTCCCCGATGTGTTGCGGGTCGCACCGCACGTGCCGGGCACTCATCGACGCGCTGCCTGCCGGCCTCTACTCGGTGTCCGACACGACGTACAAGTGGCAAGACGGCTTGACGTACACGTGGGAGTCGAGCGGCACCTGGCGCATGTGGAACCCGACGCGGGTGTACGAAGGCATCGCTCCCGGCAACCACATGCTGTCCTTTGAGTGCCTGAACGACTCGGCCGGTCAGGGCGGTTCGCGCATCGGCCACGAATCCATGGTGACGACCGGTCACGTCATCCCGTACGACCCCAAGATCGAAAGCGAGGTCAAGGTGTACCAAGTCGCGTCGATTCCGAACCAGACCATGGGCGCAACCAACCAGTGGTTCAACGTCAACGGATTGTCGCTCAAGTTCCAGGCGCAAGGCGGGCCCGTGCGCATCGCGCTGACCGTGCCGATGACCGGCGGGTCGCACTCGGCATGCCGGCCGCTCATCGACGGCGTGCCCGCGGGCAAGGACGATGTCGACAACTTGTCGTACACTTGGCAAGAGGGCCTGATGTACGTCGGCGGTCCGTGGAACGTGTGGAACCGCACACGCGTGTACAACAAGGTGCCCGCAGGCGAACACACGCTGACTGTCCAGTGTCTGACCGATTCAGCGCCCTGCGCCTTGACCAACAACCGCATCTCGGCCCACGCTGCCGTGTGGACCTACAAGGCCGCGAGCGACGGCAACGCCACGGTCAAGGTGTATTCCGGCGCAGAACGCAAGGGCTACGCGAGCCCCAGCGCAAGCACGTGGCAGTCTTTGAACGGCAGTCCAGCAGGCAGCGGGCTCAACAACTTGGAATTTGTCGCCTTTGGCGGGCCTGTCGAATTGGGCGTTTCCGTTCCGCTCTACCATGGCTCGCACTCAGCGTGCCGGTTTCTCGTCGACGACAAGCCGGTGGCCACGGGCGAACCGGATGACGTCAACTACCATTGGCAAGAGGGCCTGGTCTACACCAAGGGCCGCTGGCAGATGTGGGACCGGGTGCGCATGTATCGCACGATCGCGGCCGGAAAGCACACGCTGGGTATCGCTTGCCATAACGACGATGGCGGCGGTTCGATCGGCCACACCGACATGGTCTCGCACCTTTTCGCGGTAGCCTACGCCCCGTAGCCGGCGGGCTGGTTCGGGCCCGGTTTTGATTTAGGGACTGGAAAATAATAAGTCGATCACTCTCACATCAGGACGGAGCCGCGAGTCGGACCTTTGGTCCGCGAGCTGGCGACCCACGGAGCAAGCAAACGGGCCCGAGAAATGATTGAGTAAATCATTTCCTGGCCCTTACTCAATCATTCCTTGGAATCCCTGGGGTCGGCCCCCCCCATTGTTCAGGGTGCTGATAATACGCAGAAAACTCCGGCCGTGGCGATCGGCGCGACTGCCCCCTTGCCGCCGCCGCCGATTTCCGGCACCTTGCGCGCCCCGCGGCAGGCCAATTGCTGTCGTGCGCGGCAATTCTGGTCTGGGGCGGCGGATGGGGTACGGGCACATTGGCAGGGCCACGGTCGCATGCGTGGCGCTGGGATTGGCGTTTGCGGCGTGCGGACGGCCGGTGGGGGTTGCCAGGCCAACGGACGCTGGGGCCTCGACCAGCGTCGACGTGGATCTGCCGGAGGCACCGACGCTGGCGGGTGCGGTGCCCGAACCTTCTGCGCCCAGCCCTACCGCCATCGACCCGATGCAGTTGCACATCGGCCGCGCGGTGTATGCGCGCTTTTGCGCTTTGTGCCACGGGCCGACCGCCGAAGGGTACGCCGCGGACAACGCGCCATCGCTGGTATCGCAGACGTTTTTGGAGAGCGCCAGCGACGCATTCTTGCATGCCAGCATCGCGCGGGGTCGCCCTGGGACGGCGATGGCCGGGTACGGCGCCGAGATCGGCGGCCCCCTCGCGGGGCAGCAGATCGACGCCATCGTGGCACTGTTGCGCAGCCGCGGCGTTGCGCCCCTGCACGTGCCGCCGAGGCCGGCCGCTGGCAATCCCGCAGCAGGCGAACTGCTGTACAACGCCAAGTGCGTCGAATGCCACGGCACGGTCGCGCAGCGCATGAACGCTGTGCACCTTTTCAACCCTCAACTGTTGGCGTCGGCCGACGACGGGTTCCTGCGCCACGCCATCGAACGCGGCCGGCCGGGCACCCGGATGCTGCCGTTTGTGGGCGTTCTGTCGCCCGAGCAGATCGATGCGATTCTGGCGTACCTGCGCAAGGCCGCTCCGCCGTTGCCCGAGCGGCCCTCGCCCTGGATGCCGCCCAGCGATGCGACACCCCTGGCGCAACCAGCCACGGCGACCGAGCCTGGGATGCCTCCGGGCATGCCCGCGACGCCCAGGCCGACGGGTCCGGTCGTGCTCCATCCACACGGCAAGGCGCCGGTGTTCAAGCTGCGCGACGAACGCTACGCGCCCATCGATGCGGTGGCCAAGGCCCTCAAGGACAAGCGGCGCCTCATCGTGCTCGATGCGCGCGCACCGAGCGACTTCGACATGATGCACATCACGGGTTCCATCGTGACGCCGTACTACGACAAGAAATCGCTGGACGTCGTGCCCAACGACGGCACCTGGGTCATCGCCTATTGCGCGTGCCCGCACCATGCATCGGGCGAGGTGGTCGACGAGCTCAAGCGGCGCGGCCACAAGAACGTCGCCGTGCTCGACGAAGGGGTATTCGCCTGGAACGCCAAGGGTTACCCCGTGGTCAAGTCACCGAGCGCCCCGCAGTTTGCCGCGCCGCCGCCGCTCCCCGACCCCCATGCCGGTCACGGACACGCTCATCCGGGGCATGGCGAACCGGGGCACCGGCCACACTGACCCCGGGTGTGCGGGCTACAGATCCAGGTCCACCACCTTGGGCGCCGGGGGCAGGTCCAGTTTGCTGCCGAAGTTGCGGTTCTCGGTGTTGCCCCAGGCCGCATTGCCGAACTGCGCAAACACGTCGGTCTGCTGAGGCACCACGATGCCAAAGTACCCGCCGACGAAGACACTGTGGTGCATGCTGCCCGGCGGCGGAGCCATCAGCGCCGCACCCGCCCGCTTGTAGCCGGTCGCCACCACGCGCGCCAGGGTCGCGGACCCGCTGCCGCTGACGAGCAAGGCATCGGCCACTTCGACGCCGTGTTTTCCCATTGCGGTCGTTCTGCTAAGGCTCTTTTCCGCGACAACCCCTGCAATCGCGAGGTCGGTCACCTGTAGCACCACGTCGTTGAGCGCAGAGAGCGCCGTGCCCGCGCATCCCTCCAGACGCGTGTGGCTGACCGAGACGAACGGGCCCAGGCCGGCTGCGATACCCAGGGCGCGCCGCGGATCCAACGGGGCAAACCCGCGACTCAGGGCGCGGCTGACCGACAGGAACGAAGCGCCCGTCACGCCGGCCGTCGCGCGCTCGTTGCCGAGCCAGCGGACGCCAACCGCGCGCAGTTGCCCGCCACGCTGCGACAGCGAGCCAAAGGCCGGCCAGCCCTGGGACGCGCCCCCGTCGACCAGGGTGTCGGACATGTGCATCACGCCACTGAGGTCGACCAAGGTGCCGATGCCCACCACGTCGCTGACGCGCGCCCGGTGGATGCGCGCCCGCCCCTGATCGTGTGCGCCGACGCCGATGCCCATCGCGCTGCCGTCGATCGGGCGGACGCGGGCCACGAGCAGGCGGTCGACGACCAGACCGCCGCCATGGCTGACGGAAACCGCCATGCCGGTCGTGTCGATGACGCGAACCTCGTGCAGCGCCGAGTGGCTGCCGATGAGCGCGATGCCGCGACCGCTGCCGGGCACGGGCCGGCCGACGACGTGGTCCACCACCAAGTGGGCACCGTCGATGCGGCTGTCCGGGCCATCGGCGCCGACTCCGCAATCGTCGGTGTCCGTAGCGCGCACCCAGTCGACGGTGGCCTGGCTGCTGAACCGGACGTTGAGCGCGCAACCGGAAAAGTCGGCCTTGGCGTTGGTAGCCCGTGTCGAATCGAGCAGCGCGTGGTCCAGCGCGAGTCGCGTTTCGGCGTCGGCCGTCCAGATCGCCGAGTCGCGGTGGTGACTCAACCGGACCTCGCTCAACTGCACATGGGCGCCCTGGGCAACCAATGCGCCAAATGCCATCGACTCGGCCCCAGGGACACTGTGGTCGACGATGCCCGCGTGCACCTGGACGTCGGTCTGCGGGCCACCGAGCACCAACCCGACCCGCTCATTGTCGGTGACGCGCAGCGCGGCCGCGGTGAGACGGCCATTGTGCACGCCGATGGCCGCAGTACTGGCGGCGTCGCCGGGAGCGTGGCGTGTCCTGGCCACAACCGTGCGCTGCAGCTCGGCATTCGCCGCACCCATGCGCACGGCCACACCGTAGCCCAGGTTGTCGACAAGGGCAGCCGCGTCGATGACGGCCGTGCCGCCCAATTCCACCAAGAGGCCTGTGCAATCATCGGGACCGGTCGGCAGGGGGCGCGTGCCGTCAATTCGCAGCCGCTGCGCCGTGAGCTTGCTTGCCTGGTCGCGCACCTGCACGCCGGCGCGAAGGTTGCCGCGCAGGCGCACCTCGTACAACTCGAGCGCGGCCCCCGCCTGGGCAGCCGCGCCGAGCCCCAAGACGTTGACGGCTTGGGTGCCATCGACCACCGACTGGCGCAACTCGAGGTGGCTGCCGGGGCCGTGCGCGACCGCGCCAATCTCGCCGACCTGGGCGAAGAACACCCGCTCTGCGGTGGCCTGTCCACCGGCCAGGGCCGCGAGGCCGGGCTTGGGCGACTGGATCGTCACGCCGCGCACGGTCACGGACCCACCGCCGCCAAGGGCGTAGAGCGCCGGATCGGGCCCCTGGCCGACGATGCGGACCATGGCCGCGCAACGGCCCGCGATGGTCAGGCCTTTCTTGATTGGCAACGCAGGGATCTTGTGGTCGCCCGCCGCGAGCAGAAGTGTCGCGCCTTGGGGCGCTGTGTTGGCAGCCACCTGCAAGCTCGACCACGGTTTGGCCTGCGTGCCGTCGCCGCCAGGAGGCGCCTTGGGGTCCACGTACAGGACCTTGGGACCGGACACAGTCGGATAGGGAGCGCTGCCGCAGTCGGCAGCATCAGGTTGGCACGCGGCAAGCCCCGACGATGGACTGAGCGGCCCCTGCGGCAAAAAGCCCGGTGGGCACACCCACGGCACGCCTGCCCGCACACAGCCGGTCGGCGTCGGCGTGGCTGTGCAGTCGGGGTCGACCGACCGGCACAGGCGAGGCAGTTGGCCATCGTGCGCACCGCAGAACCAGGTCTCGTCGGCGGGCGGCAGCGGACCCGGTTGCGGGTAGGCGAGGTCCAGGTCGCCGAGTTCGGGCACGGCCGGCGCGCTGCGCAGGGCGTCGTCTGCCCACAAGCCAGCCGGGCGGCACGTGCCGCTCGAATCGGGGTACTGCCCGGCGAGACAGCCCTTGCCGGCGGCGATTTCCTGCGCGGTGCAGGCACGGGCTGTGGGGCCGCAACTGGTGTCGGTTGCCGCGCACGCGGGTCCGACCGATTCGGTCAGGCACCAGCGCGGGTGGCAGCCCTGCGGGTCGTCGAGCACCGTGGACGCGCACTCCGGCGGTCCAACCGCGGTGCAGGTGTGAGCTGCCGGGTCATGGACGTGACCTGCCGGGCAACAGCCGCCTTCTGGCATCACAGCGACCGGATGGCATGGCAGAGTTGCGTCCGCAACCGCACTTGCGTCGGCCACCGGCGCGCCGACCGGGGCCCGGTCTGACCCGCAGCCGCTTGCGATGGCGACAAGGGACTGCAAGACCATACGCCGGTCAATCATCGGACGAACTGGAGCCGCGGGTCGACCCTCCGGGATCAGCGCGGGCGACCCATCCAGCCAGCACAGCGGGCCACGGCGGGATGGCGCAAGTCATTTCCGGTCCCCACGAGGGGCAAGCAAGTAGCGCTCCCGCAGCCATGCGCAGCAGTCGCGGTTCGCGCTCACTCCGGGTCGCATGTGCCCTGGCAGGTCGCTTCGACATGGCCGCCGACTCGAAAGAAGCGGTCGATTTGTTCCAGCGACGCCGGCAAGTAGCGCTGGGCGTCGTGGACCGGGTTGCCGTTGTCGGGCGCGGGTCCGGTGGCGTCCAGCGCAGGCTTGCCAAAGTCGAACTCGACCAGGGCGTCGGCCAGCGGTCCGTCGGCCGTCGGCAACCCCCACACCGTGCGCGGCGCCGGGCCGAGTAGTGGCACACCCAGGATGCGCGCGTGCAAGTGGCTGGCAAGATTGGGAACCTGCGTATCGCTGAGCCCGCAGTGCAAGAGGACCTGCCGCTTGGCCGGCCCGCCGGGGTAGGTGTCCGCCCGCAGGTGGGTGCCATACGTCCCCGGGTCGATGCGCTCCATCGGACCGGTCATCAACAAGGTCATCCGCGTCGCGCCTTGTGCGCTGCCGGTCACGCCGGTCAGCAGCGCCAGGAAGGTCGAAAACGGCGCGGCCCGCGACATCATCAACCCGAAACCTGCGCCGCCCACGCCGAGCGCGGCGCGGTCGATCCACGGGTTCAGGGCGACTTGCGTGCCACCCAAGATGTGGCCCTGGCTGAGCCCGTAGAAATACACGTCGTTGCTGACGTCGAGCGCCATGCCGTCGCGATGAGGCGCCACCAAAGTCCACAGCCCGTTGCGCGCCGCCCAGGTCAGCGCCAGATGGTTGGCCATGCCCTGATGCGCGCGCTGCACGAACCGCAACCCCTCGCCTGGCGCAGCGATGAGGTCGCTCACCAGCACCGTCGAGTCGGCCAGCGACATGCCCCACCAGTCGATGCCCATGCCGACTGCGCCCATCTTGTCGAGCAGATGCGGCAGCACGCCCACCACCACTTCGCTTCGCGTGCCAAAGAAGCCGTGCCCATACTGAACGACCCGCAGAGGACCCTTGGCCTGTCCACTCCACACCTTGGGAGGCACGATCAAGGTGAATGGCAGCCACGCCTGACCCTTCTGTGCGACCTGGCCATGTGCGTCGCGCACAAGTTTGGCGCCCGGCCCGTCGCTGTCCACGAAAAGCGGCACGCGCAGTTGCCCCTCGAACTGGCGGGCGACCAGCGGCTTGGGGTTCTCGATGACCTTGACGATCGTGGCCTCGACAGGCAGATCGGCCAATGCAGCCAGTGTCTTGGCGCGTATGGTCAGCATGTCGGCCGTGGCGTTGGATTCGCTGCGCGTCGTGAAGTCCCAGGCCAACAACAAATTGTCGCGAGGCACCCCGACCTTGGCCAGCACCGGGAACACGTCGGCCTCGAAGTGGGTTCGAAGCGCGTCGGCGGCGGGACTCGGCGCCTTGTCGCGCAACGCCTTGAAGGTTGCGGGCGGTGCGAACGGCGTGCCATCGGTGCGCGCGAGGCCCTGGCGCAACGCCACGACGTAGCGGCGGTTTTCGCGAAGGCGCTCCACCGGTCGGATCATCAGCAGGCGATCGGCCGCAGCCGGCGTGGTGCCATCCGGTTCGGCGAAATGCGCGATCGCCTTGCCGGTCTCCACATCGACGATGAGCGTCAGGCTCGCAGGCGACTGCGAAGGCGAGAAGTCAGGGTTGACCTTTCCGCCGACGTAGGCCGGAAGCAGCCCCTTTTCGCTCGGGCTTCCTGGCAAGCGCACCCCGATCTGGCCTAGCACCCCGAAACCATCCTGCGGGAACTGTGCCAGCAGGTCGATGGGCGCACCCGGCGCCGAACCACTGTCTTGCGCACGCTTGGGGGCCGCCACGCCGCCCAACACCAGGCGCGGCTGGCCGGTCGTCGCACCCTGCCGGAACCAGTCGCTCGGCCACGGCAACATGCAGTCCCATTCGGCGGCCAGCGACTGGCACGTATCTGGCACCTTGTCCTCGGCGTGCCAGGGAAACGGCCCCTTGTAGGCGGCACCGTCAGACAGAGTCGCGTCGAACGCAATCGCCGCCGAACCATCGTGTGCGTCCGGCGTCGCCGCAGACCGATCAGTACATCCGACGGCTGCCGCCGCACACGCAACACCTGCCCCGCGCGTCCATCGCCGCTGCGTCATCGACTACCTCGCCACGCCGGCCAATTGGGCCGCGTTCAGCCGTCCGTCGGACGCCGGAAACGATCGTACAACCGGTCGCGCCACGCAATCAAATCGGCAAACTCGTCGGCCAGTTCTGGCTCGCGCCACGCCGCGCGCGTCGCCGGGCCCAGTCGCTGGTGTCCGTCGCCCACCGGCTCGACCACCTGCAATGCGACGGCCATAGCGATGTCGGCGTAGCTGAACGCGCCGAGTAGATGAGCGCCGCTCGCCAGGGCTTGCCGCAGAGCGGTCAGTTCCGCGCGCATGGCCGAGCGGCGTTCGTTTTGTCCCACGGCCTCCAGGGCGTACTTGTCGCGCAAGTAGCGCACCCCGAGCGCCACGAGCGGGGCCGACAAGGGACCCAGCCAGCGCAGCCCCTTGGGCACCTGCTCTAGCGCCGCGCTCGGATCGCCCGCCACCCGCGGTGTCACCAGCGCTCGACCATGCGCGAGCACTGCCTCGCTGGCGCGGTTCCAGGCCAGCAATTCCGTGGCGCGCCCGATCGGGAAGAGTTCTGGTCCGGTCCCCTGCCCTGCTGCCCACTGTGCAATCGCAAGCGAGTCGTCGTGCGCCTGGCCGCTCGCAAAAAGCACCGGCACGGTCACCTTGCCTGACCAGCGCCCCAGGCGTGCCCGCAGCATGGGCGCTCCGAGCATCGGCAGGTACTCCACCTTGCGGTAGGCCACGCAGCGGGCGTCCAAGGCCCAGCGCGCCTTTTCGCTCCACGGCGAATAGTGGATCTGGTACAGCGCTGGCAGGGGCATGGTGGGCCGCGCGAACGCCATGGGGCGTATCCGCGGATTGCCGCAGATTGGGCTGCTCGTCAAGTTGCCTTGCGACCGGCGCAACCATGGATCCGCCTGGATTCGATCGCAGCGCCCCGAGAAACAGATGTAGAATCATGCGTCTGAACAATGGGGGGGATCGAGATCCGGCCAGTCGCGCCAACCGTCCGAGCGGACGTCCGAGTCCTGTCCAGTTGTGTCCGAGGTCCCAGGGTTGCGCCATGCGGCCTGCTCGCGAGCCGCACAAATCCTCCACAGAATCATGGATCTGAACAATGGGGGGGATCGAAAACCCCCCGGTCTTGCGCGGTGTCCGACGGTGAACTCGGTCGGGCTACCAGAAGCGGTAGAAGTTGAACCAGTTGTCCGGGGCTGCGCGCACGTAGCAGGCGACCCGGTCGGCGTACTGGCCGACCACGCGCGCGAGGGTGGTTTCGCGGTCCTTGCGTGGCAAAACGATGCGGTCGGAAAAGGGCTCGCAGTGCAGTTCGTAGCAATTGGGCGCGCGGTAGATGCCGCAGACGAAGTAGACTGGGCACTGCAACATCGCGGCCAGCAGGAACGGGCCGGAAGGAAACGCCGCTGGCATCCCCAGGAACTCGACGGTCACCGACCGGTCGTTCAGCCCGACGCGGTCGGCTGCAATGGCGAGCAGTTCGCCGCGGTCGATGCGGTCCTTGAGGTCGAGCACGGTTTCGGCCCGGCCTGGGTCGATGTGCACGACCTGAGCGGCGGCGCGCGGGTTGAGGCGGTGAAGCGCGGCGTTGATCATGCGCGCGTTCTTGAAGTAGCCGACCACGCGGATACGCAAGCGTTCGTCATGGCCACCAATCGCCATGGCTGCAGTCGAGCCTACGTGGGCGGACAGCAGAATGGCACCGCGCCCTTGGGCGTGCAGGCGCTCCAAGTGTTCGTGGCCGTTGCGCGTCACGGCGAACAGATCGCCGCGACCCTGGATAAGCCACAGCCGATCCAACGCCGCCTCGGAAAAGCACAGCACATGGCGATAGATGGCGCCCAGGCCGCGGCGGTTTTCGCCCAACCGGTCGCCGAGTTCGCGGCTGGCCTGGCGCACGCCCGGATGCAGCAGGGTGTACCACAAGGCCAGCAGTTTCATGAGCATCCGCGCTGGCACGCGGCCGGCGACCGTCGCCAGCATCACCGTCAAGCGTATGCCGAGCACACTGCCTTTTTCGGCGACACTCAACCAGTCGCCGCTCGGCTGCCCGGCACTCACCCTTCGGCCTCGATCCGTTTGCCAAACCGCTGCCACAACAGAATCTTGCGCACCATCGCCTCGGTCACCAAGCGGGTGTGCAGCCACGTAATGCGCAGATTGTCGCGTACCATGCGAAAGTGCGACACGCCGCCCTCTTCGGCCGACAAGTAGCGCACGGCGACCGGCAGGTTCAGCACCAGCACACCCGCCCACACCATCCGCACCGCGATCTCGATGTCGAATTCCATGCGGTCGCCGCGCGCTTGCGCCGCCTCTGCGGCAGCCAATGGGTAGACGCGAAAGCCGATCATCGCGTCGGCGATTGGCCGCCCGAAGGTCTCGACGGCGACCCAGAAGTTCGTGATCTCCCTGCCGATGCGTCGACCGCGCGGGGCTTCGGCCGCAAACACCGGGCGCGCCAGGACCAGGGCCGCGGGGTGCGCGCGCGCGGCAGCCAGCATGGCGCCGATGCGGTCCAGATCGTGCTGACCGTCCGCATCCACCTGTAACGCGTGGGTGTAGCCATCCGCACGCGCTGCCGCGAAACCTGCCTTGACCGCCGCTCCCTTACCGCCGTTGACGGGTCTCCACACCACGCGCGCCTTGTTCTCGTGCTCCAGCGCGCGCGCGACAGCCTGGGCATCCGGGCCGCTGCCATCGTCGACGACAAGCACAGGAGTACCGCAACGGCCCGCACGTTCGACGACCCGCCGCAACGTGGCGGCGTTGTCGTAGGTCGGGATCAAGATGCACGGCCGGAACGGGTCAGCCATGCGAGACGCCCGCGTCGAACACCAGTCGACCGCTCGCGCACGGCTCGTCGTGTCGCACGATGGTGAAATCCGCCGTGCCCACCGGCCGCGCAAACGCGATGGCGACCGCCACCACGTCGCCAGGACCGATGACGCGGCGGAACTTGAGGCGCTGTACCCGCAGCAGCCCGGCCCACGTTGGCCGCGCCGCGCGCACCGGGCGCACCACCAGCTCATGAACCTGCACGATGCCCGGCAGCACCGGGTGGTCGCGGAAATGTCCTTGGAACCACATGAGATTCTCGGGAACGCGCAGCCGCATTGTGAGCGACTCCTCGGTCGCCGAGTGCTCCAAAACCTCCAGGTCTCGCACCGGGCCGAAAAGGCCGCGGACCCTGTGGACCGGCAACTTTCCGGTGTCGGTGCGCGGCAAGCGCTCGACGTGAACGAAGCGGCGTGGCAGTGAGGTGGGTTCCAGGTTTCCCAGCAGCGACGCTCGCAGGTCGGCTGCGGTCAGGGTTGGCGCAACCACGGCCGCCCACAGCTCGTGCCCGCGGGCGGCCTGGGCGGACGGAACCGCGATGACCGCAGCGTCGGCGACACCGGGAGTCGCCAGCAGCAGGGCTTCAACCTCTGGAAGCGAGACACGGATTCCGCCGGTCTTGACGACGCCGTCCCGCCGGCCCAGGTGGTCGAACGTACCGTCGGGATGCACCTCGACCAAGTCTGCGCAGGCAAAAGCGGTTGCCCCGCCGCCCGGCACAAACGGCGAAAGAACCCGCGCCGTGCCATCGTCTGCCCCGGCGACGCGGACCGCCGGCAGCGGAACCCACCGCGGGTCCAGCCGCTGGCGCCGCGTGGCGATTCCGCCCGTTTCCGTGGACCCAAACACCTCGATCGGGCACAGGCCGTGCCGATCCTGCAGTACCTGCGCGGTAGCTGCGTGCAGCGGGGCCGTGGACGACAGGCCGACCGCGACCGGGGCCAGGGCGCCCGCGTCTTGGCCTGCGAGCGAACGCCAATGCGCCGGAATCGACACCAGCAGCGCGCCGCGCATGGCAGAAAGGCGCCCGACCGCCGTTTCCGCGTGCAGCGGCGTCGTCCGGTCGAAGCGCCAACCGCCCATCAGCGGGGCGAGCACGGAGAACAGCAAACCATACAGGTGGTGCGGCGGCACTGTGGCCAGCACCGGCGTGCCTGCGGGCAAGGGCAGGTGGTCGGCCCACAGCGCCGCCTCGCCCAAGAGTTGCGCCGCCGTCTTGGCGCAGGGTTGCGGCGCACCCGTGGATCCGCTGGTCCAGACGGTGGCCATCAAGCGACCCGCGTCCATCGGGTCCAAGAGCGACGCGTGCCCAGTGGGTCGGTCGCTCAGCCAGTTGCGCAGGTCGTCGCCGCGGGCACCCGCAGTATCGTGCAGAAGGGCCAGGACTTCGGGCCGATCGGCGACGAGGCCGACTGTTTGCGGTTGGCCGTTGGCGGGCAGCGCCACCGCGTGCCCGCGCTGCCAAGCCGCCAGCAGCCCGACGGCAAAGCAGTACCGGTCGGCACAGATCAGCGCGATGTGGCTGCCGGAGGTGGGCGGCGGTAGCCGATTCGCCACGCCTGCGACGTCGGCCAGCAGGGCTCGCCGTGTCCGCTCGCCGCCATCGCCCCAGGCGACGACATCGTCCGGACCGTGGCGGCCGAGCAACGAATAGCTGCCGGCCGTCACTGTTGCTCCTGCGCGCTTGGGCGCCGTCGGGCTCCGAACCGCACGGTGCGCACCGCGTACTCGGCCGCGAAAAGCACGCCGACGAATCCATAGCTCAGCACACCGGTGAAGGCGGCCCACCACGCGACCGGCGCCCACAGCAACAGGCCCGCCGAAACCGCCGCATTGCACACGAAGAAGCCGCACCACACGTGGGTCACCGTGCGACAGTAGGCGATCTCGTCGTCGGCTAGATCCGCGTGCACCAATCGTGCATAGCGTTCGGCCATCGGCACCTCGCGCAGCGATCGGCCAAAGGTCAGCAGTAGCGCAAGGTTGACCAAGGTCGGCACCGTCATCATCCAGCGCGCGTCGCCAAGCAGCACGCCGCCCAACAGCACCAATCCGGCGAGCACGGGCGCCTGCGCGACCGCCCAGCGACCGCCCGAGGGAACCCGCCACACCCGCAGGGCCGTCAGTGCAGCGATGAGCAAGAGCGCAAGCCCTCCGACGCGGCGCGCCGACCAGTGCTGAAGCCCGTACCACAGCAGCAACGGATAGGCGACACCGCCCACGACTGCGATCGCGCCAACTGCACGCCTTAGCTGCGACAGAGCCACGCGACGGGTGTCGTCCACTATCCGCGCGAGGCGCTACGCCTGCGCCAATTGCGCCTGCACCAAATCGACCACGTCGGCGATGGTGCGGACCTTGCGCAACTGGTCCTCGGGGACGCGTTTGCCGGTGATTTCTTGCAGCTTGACCACCATGTCGATGGCGTCGATGCTGTCGAGGTCCAGGTCATTGACCAGGTGCGACTGCAGCGTGATGTCGTCGCGGTTGAGTTCAAACATCTCGACCAGCAAGTCGGCGATGCGCGCGAAGATTTCGTCGCGGGTCATGGTTGGGGCGCTCATGGGGCTCCTGCCGGTTGGGTGCGGCTGGCGGCGATGTGCTGCGCAAGCGTACGCACCGATTGAAAGATCTCGCGGGTGCGCGCGTCCTCGGCTTCGATGCGCACGCCAAACTTCTTGTGGATGGCCATGGCCAGTTCCAGGGCGTCGATGCTGTCCAGGCCGAGGCCGGTGCGAAAGAGCGGCGCGGCGCTGTCGATGTCGGCGGGCACCACGTCTTCGAGCGCCAGCGATTCGACGATAAGCACCTTGAGTTCGTTTTCAAGTTCCATGGCTTCCTTGCAATTCGCCTACGCCGGCTGCAGCGTCGCCAAACCTGCCATTGCGGGCGCTGGCACGCCCTCGATCCGCGCGTAGTAGAGGCGGGCGGCCGCCGCAGCCATGGCCTTGCTGTCCCCACTGAACTCGGCGGAATGCAAGACGTTCAGGTGTTCGACGGCGTGGAACGGCACGGTGCGCGGAGCGCGATACCACGGCGCGGTCTTGGCCAGCACTGGCGGTTGACAGCGCGCCAACAGCAGCACGACCGGAACGCGGGCGCGGACCGCCATCTCGAAGGCGCCCCGCTTGAACGGGTGCAAACCGTTTTCCGGCGACCGCGTGCCTTCGGGAAAAACCAGCACAGGCAGGCCCGCCGCCAACCGCTCGGCTGCCTCGGCCAACACCCGCGCGTTGTCCGCCGACGTCCCGGAACCGCCGTCGACATGCCAGCAGTGGCGCAGCAGGTTGCCAAGCAAGAGCCCGCGGAACAGCGGACCCTTGACGACACACGCCACGGTCGGCGCGGCCGCCAAGACCGCCGTGACGTCCACCAGGGTCGGGTGGTTGCAGACGACCACGCACGGCCCCGCGGGCAATCCGAGTCGTGTGGAGCGCGGGTCCGCCTTGAGCAGGAACCCCCAGCGCATGCCGTCGTGGAACAACCGGAACGCGCCGCGCACGATGGCCTGAGCGCGCGCCACCCGCGCCAGCCGGTCGCCGCCCCGCAGCCCGGCCAAGGGCAACACCACCCACGACAGCATCAGGCCGCCCAGATAGAAGGTCGCGAACGTCCACGCCGTCAGGACGACGCGCAGCACTTGGCCAGCGGGCACGAGCAACGACAACGGCGGCTCCGGGCCTGGCGCAAGGTGCGTCGCGGCCAGCATCCGGCCGGCATGGCGAGCGACGAAGGTGCGCGGGGGCCGCCGGAGCGGCCCAAGGGTAGCGCGCAGGCGACAGGGCGGCAAGGGGTTGCGCGCGGCCACGGTTCCGTTGCTCTCGGCGCATCTGTGCGTTGTCATTGCGCTGCGGTACGCACGACCACAGCGGGCGTCGTCGCTCCGGGAATCACCCCGGCCTGATCGGCATCAGGAATCTCCGTCCGGGAGGACCCCTGCGTTCGGATTCGGGCACGGCGCGAGGGTGCCTTCCGCTGGCCACAGTTCCCCAACGTTCGCACCCGCGCTACACTGCCGGCCCTCGCCGTGGCGCCCTGCCTCGGCCGCCCCGGGTGTCCGATGCCGCGCATGAACATGGTCCAGGCCATCAATGACGCCCTTTTCGTGGCCATGCGGCGCGATCGCGATGTCGTCGTGCTCGGCGAAGACGTAGGCCGGTTCGGGGGCGTGTTTCGCGCAACTGTGGGCTTGCAGCAGGAATTCGGCGACGATCGGGTCATCGACACGCCGCTGGCCGAATCGGGCATCATCGGCACCGCGATCGGCATGGCCATGTACGGGCTGCGACCGGTGGCCGAGATACAGTTCAGCGACTTCATCTATCCGGCGTACGACCAGATCGTCAATGAACTCGCCAAGTCCCGCTACCGGTCGGGCGGCGAATTCCCGGCGCCGATGGTCATCCGCACGCCTTTTGGCGGCGGCATCCGCGGCGGCCACTACCATTCGCAGTCGCCCGAGGCGGTCTTTTGCCACCAGGCCGGTCTCGTCGTCGTTGCTCCGAGCAACCCCTACGACGCCAAGGGAATCTTGCTGAGCGCCATCGAGCGGCCCGACCCGGTGTTGGTGTTTGAACCCAAACGCGTCTACCGCGGGCCCGACCACGGCACCAATTGGACGGCACACCCCAAAAGCGAAGTACCCGAGGGCGCCTACACCGTGCCGATCGGCACCGCCGAACTGGTGCGGACCTTGTCGGGCCACGGCACGCCGGTGTCGTTGCTGACCTATGGCGCCATGGTGCACACCTGTGCCAAGGCGGCGGAACTGGCCCAAGAACACGGCGTGGACGTCGAGCTCATCGACTTGCGCAGCCTTGTCCCGTTGGACCTGCAAGCTGTGGTCGCGACGGGCCGAAAGACCGGCCGGGTCGTCGTCGCCAACGAAGCACCGCGCACCTGTGGCTACGCTGCCGAACTGGTCGCGTTGGTCATGGAGCACTGCTTTGACTGGCTGCAGGCGCCCGTGGCCCGGGTCACGGGCTTGGACACGCCGTTTCCGTACACGTTGGAGAACGCGTACATGCCGGATCCGCAGCGCGTGTTGCGCGCGATCCTGACAACGGCGGCCTACAACTAGATCGGGCCCGAGGGTCAACATCGAGGGGGCATCGTGGCGTTCCTTTTCAAGCTGCCGGATATCGGCGAGGGCGTGGTCGAGGGCGAGTTGACCAAGTGGCTGGTCGAGGACGGACAGGCCGTCGCCGAGGACACGCCGCTTTTCGAGGTGCTGACCGACAAAGTTTCGGCGGTCATTCCGAGCCCGCGCAAGGGCACAGTGGTGGTTCGGCATTTCAAGGAGGGCGACATGGTGCCGGTGGGCGCCGTGGTCGTGACCATCGACGAAGCCGCGGGTGCCACTCATCCCGCGCCGGAACCGGAATCGGCTCAAAAACCGCCCAAAACGGCCGCTCAGGCGTCCACGGTCACAGCGACCCTGGTCCACCTGCCGCCTGTCGCGCAGCGCGCCCCCGACGAACGGGTGCGGGCCGCTCCGGCGACGCGCAAGCTGGCGCGCGAGATGGGCGTGGAACTGTTCGAGGTGCCCGGCACCGGCGAAGAGGGGCGCGTCACCCGCGACGACGTGATGGCCTGGGCGCAACGCGTGGCGCAAGGAACCAGCAAGCCGGCCGCAGCACCTGAACCTCCGCCATCCCCAGCGCAGCAACCGCCGACGTCGGCCAGGCCGGCACCCAAGCCCATCGAGCGCGGCCCGGACGAGTCCCGAGAACGCCTCAAGGGTCTGCGCAAGCGCATCCACGCCAAGATGCGCGAGAGCAAGGACATCGCCGCCCATTTCACGTACGTGGACGAGGTCGATTTCACGGCAATCAACGAGATGCGGACGGCCCTGGAGCGCTTTGGCGTCAGGGCCACGTTCCTGCCGTTCGTCCTCAAGGCGGTGTGTCTGGCGCTCAAGAAGCCGGAATTTCGCTACCTGAACGCGAGCGTGGACGACGCCGCTGGCGAAATCGTGGTCAAGCACCGCTGCCACATCGGCGTCGCCGCGGCGACGGACGCGGGCCTGGTGGTGCCGGTGGTCAAGGACGCCGACCAGTTGTCGATGCGGCAGTTGGTGGACGAGGTCAAGCGCCTTGGCGAAGGTGCGCGCGACGGCAAGCTGGCGGCCGAGGACATGAGCGGGTCGACGTTCACGATCACCAGCCTGGGCAAGCTGGGCGGCATGTTTGCCACGCCCATCATCAACTACCCGGAGGCCGCGATCCTCGGGCTGCACAAGGTCGAGAAGCGGCCGGTGGTGGTGGGGGACCAGATCGTCATCCGCGAGCGCATGTACATGTCGTGCAGCTTTGACCACCGGCTGATCGACGGCCACGTCGGCGCGGCCTTCGTGCAGGCGGTCAAGGGGTACCTGGAAGAGCCGGTGTCGATGATGGTCGAGTTGGTGTAGGCGCTCGATCGCGCTGCCAGTCCAAGGGGCAGAGCGACCTTCGCCGCGACGCCGTTGCGATCCACATCAGGTCGGAAACCACAGCATTGTCAACGCCCTGAACAAAGCCCCCCTCCGTTCACACCCCGTCCCCCCGGCATTTCCAGACCGCCGCGCCGGAACCAGCCACGCCCAGCAGCAGCAGCGCTGCAAGTGCGCCCGGAATCTCGCCGGCCATGTTCGCCGCGGTCAACTCCTTGCCAGGCAGGGTCTGCACCAGCGTGCCGATGTACACCGACGGCGACAGCTTGGCAGCCAGGTCCACCCACTGCGCCATCAGCAGGTCCACGGCGACCAAGTAGCCGAGCCCAAGGCCCGTCGCCGCTTTGAACAGCGCGCCCATGCCCAGGAAGATTCCCGCGTAGGCAAAGCCGCCAAACAGCGCCGCCAGCACCTGCCGCGTCATGTAGCCGACGTCGGGCGAATACAGCGTGCCCAGCATCAGCCCGGCCGTGCCCGCCATCATGGCGGCGCCCAGCGCACAGACCAGGATCGCCACCGCAAGCAGCCGGCCGATCGGCAATGCGACCGGCGCGCGCGGCTTGAGCAGCAAGAGCGGCAGCGCCCCTGCCTCGGCGTCGTCGCGAATGGCCGACACGCCCAGCCCCAGCGCACACAACGCCAGCGCCCGCATCGCAAAGTGCTGGTAGAACCGTCCGATGGTGCTGCTGTCGTCGATCGACAGCCGCGCAAGTCCTGCGGCCGCCGCGACCGGCAGGGCCACCAGGAGCAAGTACGGCCACATGCGCCGCAGGGTCAAGGTGTTGCGCAGGTGCTGCGTCGCATGCAGGGCAATCGCCGCGCCCATCGACAAGCGGCCGGGCCACGACACGTCGGTCAAGCTGAAGGTCGCCTGCGTCATGGTCACCGCACCTCTGCGGCCAGTGCCGCGAAAAGACTGACGAGATCGTCGCCCTGGGTGTCCACACGTTCCACTGCCACGCCGCTGGCGAGCACCGCGTGCGGCAATGCCCGACAAAGAGCTTCCGCGTCGGCGGCCTGCACGGTCAGCACATCGTTGCCAGCCGAGTCGACGCGCACCAGCGTCACCGGGGCCTTCGCCAGCAATTCGCGGGCCAGTGAGCGGGCGTCGGAGCATGAAATCTTGAGCAGCGTCGCTTGGTTGTGTAGCAGGTCCCGGATGTCTTCCTGGTGGCCCGCGGCGACCAAGCGACCCTTGAACAGCAGCACCAGGTGGCTGGCCAGCGCCTCGACTTCCTCAAGGATGTGGCTCGACACCACCACGCACGCGCCCGCGGACGCGGCTTCGTGCATCAGCGCCGCCACCTCGCGACGCCACACGGGGTCCAGGGCATTGAGCGGCTCGTCCAGCAGCAAAAGGGTCGCGGGCAATGCGAACGCCTGGGCAATCTTGACCCGTTGGCGCTGACCGCGCGACAGCGTCTCCAACTTGGCGTCTTTCTTGGCGTCCAGGCCCAGGCGGTCGAGCATCTGACCGGCCCGCTGCCAAGCGTAGCTTGCGGGGCAACCGCTCAGCCGCAGCATGCCGGTCAGCCACTGCATCACAGTCAGTCGCCGCGGCATCTGGTCGTTGTCGGTACACAGGTTGACGCGGTTGTCCAAACCCGGGTCGCGACGGCCCAACTCGCCCAGCCAGCGCACCTGCCCGGAGCTTGGTGCAACCAGGCCGGCAGCGAGGTTGAGCCAGGTGGTCTTGCCGGCGCCGTTCGGCCCCAGCAGGCCCACCACCCCCGGCTGCAACTCGACCGAACAGTCGAGCAGTGCGACACGCGACCCAAAGGCCCGGGTCACGCGCTGGAATGCCACCACCGGCCGGGCCGTGGGGTGTGCGAAGGTGGCCATCTACGATCGCCCCTTGCCCAGCGGCGGATTGGCCAAGAAGCGCTGCAGGGACCACCAAGCACCAGCGGTCAGGGCGATCCACAGCACCAAGCCGCCAGCTGCCGCTACCGCATGGGTGTTCGGCGGCCGCGCCGGGTCGATCGGAAACGACAGCAGCACCCACGCCGCCGACATCGCATGGTGCAAGTCGAGCGCCCGCGCCGCCGACTCGCGGCCCCACGCGGCCTGCGCCACCCACGACGCGGCGGTGCTGCCCAAGATGACGCCGCCAAATGCCAGCGGCGCCGAACTCGGGTTTCGCACGATGGCGCCCGCCGCCAAAGCGACCAGCGACGCCATCGCTACGGCCGCCGCGGCCGACAGCGCCTGGCCCACCAGCAGGGCCAGCCACCACAGTGCGCCTGCCGCGCCCGGCAACGGGCACCCACCGGGCTGCAGCCCGTATTGCGACAGCAGCACGACGATGAGCAGCACCGCGGGAGCCAAGATCTGGCCCAGGCCACTCAGACACGCCGCGCCCCACCGCGCGAATAGGTAGTGGGGCCGCAACACCGGCCGCGAAAAGTACAACAACAACGCACCTTCGTGGGCGTCGCGGGCGATCTGCGGTGCCACCTGGGTCGCAAGGCCGACCAGCAGCAGCCCAGTGGTGATGAGACCATGATAGTGCAGCAGCGTCGCGACCCACTTGGCCTGATCAGCCACCGGCACGGCCAGGCCTTGGACATCGAACTTGGCGCGCACGATCGCGACGGCGGCCATCACAAGCGCCGACAGCACAAAAAACACGGCGAAAATCTTGGACTTGGTGGTGCGCCACTGGTCGCGCGCGAAGACAAGCAACAGCATCCGCAGACGCTGGCTCTCGGCCACCCGCGCACCGGCGTGGCGCGCGTAACCGCCCGGCTCGAACACCACGGCGCCTTTTTGGCCCGGTGGCCGCGTGTTCAAGGTCGCCCCGTTCACATGGCCCCCTGTCGCTGTGCACCAGCTTGGCGGCGCAACGGATCGTCGATGCGCAGGTGGCGCACGAACGCCGAACCCATGTCCTCTTCGAGCGGACCGAAGGCCCGCACGCCTACGCCCGCGCCGACACACAGGCTCCACAGCATCGCAGCGGCGTCCGCCGGCGCCGAAACCACGACGCTGCGGCCCTCGACCTCGCACTCCAATCCCGCTGCGCGCACGGCGCTGGCCAAGTTTTGGGCGTCGCCGACCACGCGGATCTTCCACCGCGATCCAGTGCCCGACTTGAACCCCGCGACCGTGCCGTTGTAGCCGACCTGGCCGCGAGACAGCAGCACGACGTGGTCACAGACCGCCTCGACATCGGGCAACACGTGCGTGCTCAACACCACGGCGACCCCGGCGGCGGCGATCTCGGCGACCAAGTCCAGCATCTGCTGGCGACCCTCGGGGTCGAGCCCGGCGGTCGGTTCGTCGAGGATCAACAGCTCGGGGCCGTGCGCCATCGCCATCGCCAGTCGCAGCCGTTGGCGCATGCCCAGCGAATACGACGCGCCGAGCCGATAGCGCGCGTCGGCCAAGCCGCACAGATCGAGGGCCTGGTGGGCCCGGCTGCGCGCGTCCGTCGCGGACAGGCCGCTGAGCTGCGCGGCGTGCACCACCTGTTCGATGCCGTTGAGCCCCGGAAAAAGGCTATCGTCTTCAGGCATGTAGCCCACGCGCGCCAGCACATCGAGGGTGTGGTCGGGCATGGCGCGACCGAGCACGTCCACCGTGCCGCTGTCCGGGATTTCCAGGCCGAGCAGCAAGCGGAAAAGCGTGGACTTGCCCGCGCCATTGGGCCCGAGCAGACCGACCGCGCCCTTGGGCAGGTCTAGTTCAACGTCGCGCAGCGCGATCAACTCGTCGTAGGTCTTGGTCACGCCGCGCAACGCTGCCACCGGTTCGGTGGCGGGCGGCGGTGGGGCAGCATCGGCGGGCGGCGTCGGCACGCGGCGATGGTGCCACTGGCCGGCGCAAAGCGGAAGGCCGGATTGCCGGCGCGCCGCGCCCCTCGGTATCCTGGGCCCATGAAGCCCCTCGCCCTGTCTGCCCTTGTCCTTGTCGTCGCCTGTGCAGAGGCGCCTGTGCCTGCGGCTGTCGATGCGGGCGCCGATGTGTTCGTCCCGCCTGGCTTCGGTCGATCTTGCGAACCAGCAACCGGCTGCGCCAAGGGTTTGCTCTGCCTGAAAAGCGACTATTCGGTCAAGCCGTTCTGCACGGCCCACTGCCCGAGCGCCCAGGTCAAGGACTATTGCAAGCAGTCGGAGTTGGCCGGCGCCGCCGCCTTGTGCGTGCAGATGCCCAAGGAGTTCCAGGGACCCAAGGATCCGCTGTGCCTGCCCTTGTGCGGCAATCTCGCCGAGTGCCTCACCGCCAACCCCGACTGGGAGGTCTGCGCCAAGCCGAGCTACAAGAACCAGCTTCTTTTCAACGATTTGCCGACCAAGGCCTGCCAGAGTCCGAGCGCGCACGGCCAAATCCAGGTCGACCCGGTGCTGTGCGACTGGCAGGACAAGGCCGCCGCGCTGCCGCAGTTCGCCGAAGCCAAGCAGGCGTGCCTCGCCGTGTGCAAGAGCATCTTGAAATCATGCCAACTGTGGCCCAAGGGCAAGTCCGAAGACTGCTGCGGCTGGGCGTGCTTCCAATGGCTGACTCCGGGCGGCAAGCTCGACAACAAACGGCTGTCGGGCACGATCAAATGCCTCAACACCGCGTATGCGGCCTTCTTGGGCACACCCCAAGTCTGCACCGGCTGGAAAGAACAGTGCGGCGAACTGCCTGCCTGGGTGCAGGCGCCGTAGTTCCGTGCGGGTGCGGCGAAAAACTTGCGCAACGGACAGCGCAGTTACAATGGGACTGGGCACGAATCCGCGGCCGGTCTGCGCGTTGTGCCCGGCGTGCCACCATGGGCACCGAAGAGGCTGCGATGTTCTCCACCCTGCGCACCTGGACCGCCGCGGCGGTTGTCCTGGCGCTGACCCTGGCCGCGCCCGCCCAGGCCGTCGAGGTCTACCTGAACGGTGTGCGCATCAGTTCGCTCAAGAACGCGGAATTGCTGCACTGCTCGGTCAAGTTCGACGTCAACGGCGACGTGCACATCCTGTCGCCCGGCTATCGCATCGAACAGGGACCGGACGGTGGCCAAAAGGTCGCCGGCCAGAGCGACTACGAGAAAGCCAGGACGCCTCAAGCCAAGACCAAGATGCGCTATGTGCTTGCGTACGAGCCCAACCCCAAGGTCAACTTCGCGTTCGAGGTGTGGGTCAACGGCAAGCTTTTCCAGAAGATTGGGCTGGAGTCCGCCAAGTTCACCATCGAACTGACCCAGGACCTCACCGTCGGCGGCAACGTGGTGCGCATCGTCGCCAAGCCCGGCGATGCGCCTCCCGGCGGCAGCGAAGCCGACATCACGGCGTTGCGCATCTATCGTGGCGAGGCGACCGGTGACGGCACCTTCCGTGCCAAGGCGCCCGCTGTGTGGGAACTGGTGCGATCGGCCATCGACCGCAACCCGCTCGACCGCTCGTACACGGTCTACGCTGAGTAGTCGGCCCGCGTGTCCACTGACCGCGGCCGTTTCGGAGCTGGCGACGGCCAGTTGCGCGATGCCGTGCGCGCCCGCGCAGTGGTCCTGCGCGCCATCCGTCAGTTCTTCGATCGCCGCGGGTTCCTGGAAGTCGATCCGCCCCAAGTCGCGACCAGCCCTGGCCTCGAGGTGCACCTCGACGCCATGCGGGTGGACCTGCGCGCCGGCATGGGCGGCCGGCCTGTGGTCCGGTACCTGACCACCAGCCCCGAATACTATTGCAAGCGCCTGCTTTCCGCGGGTTTCGAGCGCATCTATGCGTTGCAGCACGCCTTCCGCTCCGGCGAGTCGGGGGCGCACCACAACCCCGAGTTCATGATGCTGGAGTGGTACCGAGCGGGCGCGGGGTGGCGGCACATCGCGGCCGACGTGCGCGCTCTGCTCGGCCATTGCGCCAGCGCCCTGCGCGCGGCCGGGTTCGACGGCGCGTGCGGCGAGCGGTCGCGCTACGATCCGCAGCAGCCTTGGACGAGGCTCGGCGTCCGCGCGGCGCTGCGCCGTTGGGCCGGTTTCGACCCCATCGGCCCGCCAGACCGCGTCCTCGCGCGGGCGCGAAGGGCTGGCGTCGAGGTGCGCGCTGGCGACACGGTGGCCGATGTGCTGGTACAGGCGCTGGTAGAACGCGTCGAACCTCGCCTGCGCGACCTGCCGGTGGTCGTGTTGGCGCCTTGGCCCGCGGTGTTGGCCTCGCTGGCCCGCCCGGTGCCCGGGCGACCGGAGTTGGCCGAGCGATTCGAGGTCTATCTGCGCGGCGTGGAACTGGCGAACGGCTTTGGCGAACTTACCGATGCGGGCGAGCAGCGCCGGCGCTTCGAACAGGACCTCGCAGATCGGCAGCGCCTGGGCAAGCCCGCGTATCCCATGGACGAGCGCTTCCTTGCGGCGCTGGCCGACGGCATGCCGCCCGCCTCTGGGGTCGCCCTGGGCGTGGATCGGATGCTGATGGCGCTACTAGGCCTGGGGAACGTCCGCGGCGTCATGGCCTTTCCGTTCGACCAGGCTTGACGTGGGGTTGACCGTGGCGGCGCGCGGGCCTACAATGCTCGGCCTTGCGCGGCGGCCCATGTGCAGTCGCCGCTGCCATTTTTGGCGAGATTTCAACGCAGTCCGAACTCCGCCGTGCGACCAAGCTGCCTTGCCGGCAGCCTGACCTCAGAGGATCCAGTGGCCAACCACACCAGCGCCCTCAAACGGGCCAAGCAGAACGAGAAAACCCGCGAGCGCAACCGCGCTGGCCGCGCCGCCAACCGCACCGCCGTGCGCAAGTTCGAGGCTGCCGTCGACAACGGTCAGGGCGCCGCGCAGCTTCCGGTCTTGATGGCGCAGCTGGCCGGCAGCGCGGCAAAGGGCACCATCCCCAAGAAGCGGGCCTCGCGCAAGATCGCGCGCATGGCCAAGCTGCTGTCGCACAACGCCTAGCCGATCGCCGTTGCCCCGACCGCTCGCAGGGCGGAGCGCGGACCCACGATTGCCGCGGCTGCTGCGTCTCGAACGGTTCGGCCCAATGGCGTGCGCGGCACCGCTTGCCGCGGTGGAAGCGCCAGCGAGGATGCCATGGGTTTTCTCGACAGTGCGCCCCTCGGTGCCAACGCCGACGTGCTGCGGGCCAAGGTGCGCAAGGCGCCGGCCGGCTTGGAGATCGCCACCTATTGGCAGTCGGTCGCTCAGGCCACGACCGATCCGCAGCGGCGCTTGCTGAGCTACATGGTGGCGGCGCTGCTGGCCCGCGGCTGGATGCTGCCGGTCGACCGCGTCCTGGAGTCGGCGGCGGAGACGTTGGGCGAAGCGCCTGCGCAAGTCCAGGCCGAGTTTGACGCCCTGGTGGCGTTGGACCTCGTGACACTGGACGGCCCCAAGATCGCGACCTTGGCCGGGCTGCTGACGACACGCCCGGGTTCCCTGGTCTTCAAGTACGACTCCCAGCACGAAGTCGGGCTGGTGGGGCCGCTTGCGGCGCTGGCGGTGGGCCGGGCGCTGCAAAAGACCGGCGCAGTGCGCGCCAGTTGTGCCGAAGACAAGGCCATCAAGCTGACCTTGCAAGTGGACAAGGACGGCGTCGCCTCGCGCGATCCAGACGGCATCTGTGCGTTCCTGCCGGCCTGGAACGGCCAGCTTGTGCCTACGGAGGCGACGGCGGGCGGGGTGCTGTTGCGGGACGACGATGCGCTCGGCCGCTGGCAGGAATCGGCCGGCGAGCCAGATGGCATGCCGCTGACGTCGCTTTTCTTTCCCATGGCCGCTGCGGACCTCGCCGGCCAGGTGGGCGCAGCCTTGGAGTCGGTGCTCAACCACCTGCCCGACTTCGACTGACCGCGGCCTGCGCGACTTGCGCCAAGGTCAAAAGGCCGTGTCGAGCGTGACCACGCACAGGTGCTCTGTGGTCAGGGTCGCGTCGGCCGCGATCTTCTTGACCGACCGCATGCCCTCGCCTGGCTGGAAAAGGCCGTAAAGGACGTGCAGCGATGCGCCCTTCTGGAATTTCCACAGCAGGCGCACGTCCACTTCTTTGCCCAGGTCGGTCTCGGGTTGCTTGTCGCCCGCCGCCTTGAGCGCGTCGCCGGCCAGGGCATGGGTGGCGAACAGGTGGACGTCGAGACCCACCGACAGGCCCGCGGCCGGGCTCGCCGACAAGGTGACGCCCATGTCGCGCAAGCCGCGTTGGAGCGTGTCCTTGCCGAAGGCCAGGAAGTAGTCCATCTCGCCGTACCAGCGGTGGTTGGTGCCGTAGTTCAGTTCGAAGGCATTTGGGGCGTTGCCGTCGCCCGAAAGGTCCTCGAAGAACAGGCCGACGGTCGGCGTGCCCGGCGCCGGCAAGCTGTACGCTGCACGCACGCCGAGCATGCTCGCCGAGATGTCTTTGTCGCCGAGATGGCCCAACTGCTGGTAGAACTCGGCCATGAACGACACATCGGCCACCTTGCCTTCGGCGAATAGCCCCTCGGTCAGCCGCAGTTCGTTGGCCGTCTTGACCGCCGTGTCGTTCTTGCGCGCCAACGACATCAGCGAGACCTTGGCGATCTTGCCCACCGCATACTTGCCGTGGACCCCGCCGAAGTACACGTCGCCGGCCCCGCCCGCAGGCACGTGGCCATCGCCGTCCACCGCGTCGCGTTCGGTGATGAGCGCCGCAAAGCCGCTGACGTCCCAGGCATCTTGGGCGTAGCGCAGGCGGGCCGCGTCGAAACGGCGGGCTCGCATGGTCCAGTCCAGGTTGCCGACGATGCGGTGCTGATCCAGGATGATCTCCTGCTTGCCCAGCTGCAGCGACAAGCCCTGCACGCCGAGCGGCACGAGCGCGTACGCTTCGTGGATGTCCATGCCGAGCGCGCCGTTGCTGAGGACCGGCTGGCCTGAGGCGTGGGTTTCTTCGCCCCAGACGCGCACGTCCTGGAAGCGCACGACGACCTTGGTGCCGCTGGTGTGCGCGGCGGCCATACCGATGCGGGCGCGGTGCGAGAGCCACTCGCGGTCCGCGATGTCGTCGCCCACAAAGTTCTTGCCGCTGTCGAATTGTCCGCGCAGCTTGTATTGGCCGTCGAACGACAGCTTCCAGTCAGCGGACTCCAGGGTCGGGTGATCCTGCGAAAAGCCGGGCGTCGCCAGCGCGAGCAGGGTCAGTGCGCAGAAAAGGGGCAGGGAGCGTTTCGAGCGATTCATGGCATTGTCCTGAAAACCTGGCGGTTTCGAAGCAACCCGGTTCGCTCCAGGTGCAGCCACAGCATGCGCCCTTCGCGCCCAAACCGGCATGGCTCAATCGACAAAAACGTCGGTTGTGCGTCATGCTACGGTCACGACGGGCACATGTGTCGCGCCGCGCCGTGAATGTGCCGACTTGCAAAGGTGGCCGGCAAGCGCTGGCTGCGGCGTCAGTGATTGTCGGCGTGCGCGGGTGGCAATCGAACGCCCAATCCGCGGCGTCGCCCTGGTTTCGGCTCGGCTCAGCGATCCAGTGGCCGCGGTGGCGCGCCCATTTCGAGAACCGCCTGGGTGTCGCGGAACAGCACCATGGCGGCGTTGTCGTGCACGATCGATTCGACGATCCCCAGCCCGTGGCTCTTGTGCAGCAGCACGTCGCCAGGTTTGTATTTGCGTGTGGCGTTGTAGGGCCGGCCGTCGCGCGCGCTCAACGTGGCCGTCAGGCGCTGCCAGCGCGCCCCAGGCGCGTCGCCTTGCGAGGCTGGGATGAGTCCGACGGCAGCGGCTTCGGCGGCTGCTCTTTCCTGTTCCGCGCGCGCGGCCTGCATCAGAGCTTGCGGGCCGACGATCGGCGGAACGAGGTCGGGATCGCGGCCCATCATCTCGCGAAACGCCCTGAGCGGCATGGCCAGGTCGCCACCCTCGCCTGCGCCCTTGGCCTTGCGCGACGCAAACGTGATGATCGAAGGCGCCGACTGGTCCTTGAGGCGCTTGCGCACCATGGTCTTGAGCTTCTTGACCTGGTTCTCGCGCAACTCGTCCATGCTCAGTTCCGGCCGCCATTGGAAGGTGTTGCGGCAGGTCCGGCAGGTGGCCGAGAACACCTCGCGGCCATCGGTGGCCGAGACGATCTGGTAGGTGTTCAGGCGGCAGCGCGGGCAGTATCCGTCCACAATGTCACCGATCTGGTGCATGGCATTCCTCGCCGCAGAGCGGGTGCGAGGCAACGCGCTCCTGGGTCGGGGCGCGCGCGAGTCGGGCTGTCGAGATCCGGCGGCGCGCGTCCGATGGGAGGTCGGAGCGACCGGCCAGTTGGGTGGCATCTCGCCAACCCATTGTAATCCAAGGGGCATGCGGCGGGCGCGGGCTTTCGCCGCCCATCCACGCGTGCTAGACTGACAACATGCCCGCCGCTTTGCAAGGCCGACCGGCGCCGCCGCCCTGAACCACCGGAGTTTTCATGGACAATCGCGACCAGGAGGCTCCCGCCGACGGCGCCGCAGACGATCCCGGCCCGGACGACCCTGCGGCCATGTTCGAGATACCGCCGCCCGGGGACCCAGAAGACCGCAGTTTTTTCGATGACGACGGACCGCCCGAGCCGGCGCCGCCCGAGGCGGAAGACGTGCCGGCCCACATGGATTTTCATGATTTCGTGGGCCCTGGCGCGGCCGACGCACCCGCGCATCCGCCCGATCCGCACGCGGTCCCCACCCGCCTCGGCCCCGTGGTCGCGCATGTGGTGCAGTCGGCGCCCCCCCGCCACCGCCACGGCCATCCTGCCGCCGCCGGTCCCATCGACGTGGTGCCGCCGGCCGACCTCTCGGCGGAGCGCGCCATTCTGGCTGCGGCGTTGAGCGACCCGGCGGCCCTGGCCTTGGCCCAAAGTGCCATGCGCGCGAACGACCTGTATGACCACCGACACCGCGTCTTGTTCGAGGCGATGCGCAACCTCGCGACCCGCAGCGAAATCATCGACCCCCTCAACGTCGAGGCCGAGGCGCGGCGCCTGGGCCACGGCGACATCGTGACGCTGCAGTACCTGCTCGACCTGGCGTTCGTGCCCGGCAGCACCCTTGCCGTCGAGGGCTACGCGCGCCGCGTCGCCAAACTGTCAGTCATCCGCAAACTGCTCGACGTCACCCACAAGCTGCAAGTGGAGGGCTATGGCAAGAGCCTCGACCCCGACGCATTCCTCGATGCCGCCGACCGGCACTTTCGCGACGCCATGGATGCTGCGGTGCGCGGCGGCCCTGAGCGTGTGATGGGCATCGTCACCGAGGTCTTCAACGCCATCGTCGAGGCGGCGCAAGCCGGCGGCGCCATCCTGGGTACCTGCTCGGGATTCCGCGACATCGACCGCATGCACCTGGGTCTGCACGCGACCGACCTCATCGTGCTCGCGGCGCGGCCCGCCATGGGCAAGAGCGCATTCGCGCTCAACCTCGCCTACAACGTGGCGCGCCAACAACGGCGCAAAGCCCTCGACCAGCGGTGCCGGGTGGTGGTGTTCTCCCTCGAGATGGGCAAGCAACAGCTGGTCCAGCGCATGCTGAGCGCGCGGTCCGGCGTCGAACTGACCAGCCTGCGCAAGGGCGAACTCAGCCCGCAGGACGAAAGCAGCCTGCGCGAAGCCGCCGCTGAACTTGGCGAACTCGAACTGTACATCGACGACACCGCGGGCCTGACGCCGCACGACATCCGCGCCCGCTGCAAACTCGTCGCCATGAACGGACCCATGGACCTGGTTGTCGTCGACTACCTGCAACTGATGCGCGGCACCGGCGGCGACCGTCAGAGCACCGAGAACGCCATCGCCGAGTGCTCGCAATCGCTCAAGGGCCTGGCCAAGGAACTGCGCTGCACAGTGCTCGCTCTGTCGCAGCTGAACCGCGAGGTCGAAAACCGGTCGGGCCGCAAGCCGCAGATGAGCGACCTGCGCGGTTCCGGGTCCATCGAACAGGACGCCGACATCATCTGGTTCATCCATCGCGAGCACTACTACGACCCGACCAAGGACGAGCACCTCGCCGAGCTCATCGTGGCAAAGCACCGCGCTGGCGCCGTCGGCTCGGTGAGCCTGTACTTTGACGGGCGGCTGACCAAGTTCGGCACCTACGATGATCGCGTCAACGACAGCTACGTGGGTTGAACGGACCCCATTGTTCAGGCCCGTGAATTCGCAGGGGTTGAACGCCCCCCCCATTGTTCAGGTCCATGAATTCGCAGGAACTGTGAGGCCAGCGAGTCCGCATCTTGATCGGACAGCGGCCGGCTGATCGGTGGCGCCAATGCTCCCGCCGTACGCAGATTTAGAAAGCGTAGTAATTACAATGATCTGAACAGAGGGGGGGCATGCTGCACGCATGATACCCCCCATTGTTCAGGTCCCTGAAAACACGAAGGTATCCTCGACGGCCGCGAGCGCCGCCTCGTGGCGACCTGTGCCGCTGTCCCGGCAACGAGCGCGAGCGGCACAAAACCGGCGCGAAATCATGGATCTGAACAATGGGGGGGGAGTGGCCGCCAGCGCTGCAGTACGAACCACGACCCCGTGGGCCAGTGGCGCCCAGCTACCTCGACCAGGGAGACTCCGAGCAGTAGCGTCGGATCGTTCGGCCGCAAAGCTACCAGTGGGTCGCGCACCAGGCGGGTCGGGTCGACCGCGGCGTTGCGCGGGTGGACGTAGTCGAGCATCACGCCAGGACCGCAGGGTCGGCGCAGGCGCGCGCGGGTGCGCTGCCATTCGTCGAGCTGCGTGACGTGGAAGTGGCCAAACTCCCATGGCTTGCCAGCCCGGCTGCGTAGCACGAGTTGGGCGTCGGCTTCTAGCAAGCGATCGTCGCCTTGCACGATGCGCACGTTCCAGCCGACCACGCGGTCGCCATCGGCTGCAAATGCCTTGACAAATACCGACCACGTCAACCGTTCGACCCAGCGCGGCAGGCCGAGCGAAATGCCCTGGTACTGCCATCCTGCGAGATCGCCCGGCGCCAGCGCATGACCGGCGGCCAGTGCATCCGCCAGTTGCGGTTTGGACCAACTGCGAAACTCGGCCAGATTCATGGTTCTCCGCGCGCTCGTTCGCTACTTGAAGCACCCCGCCAAGAACGTCCACTTGTCGAGCGCCAGGGCCGCCTGAGCGCGCTGGTCGGCGCCCCATCCCGGCGCGCGGTCCGCGAACACAGCATAGGCGGGCGTGCCGGCAAAGCACCAAAAAAGCAGCCCCGGATCGGTCATCTTGCCTGCGATGTCCAGGCCCGTCCTGCACTCGGCGAGACGCCCCGCAGCACGCTGTCGCAACACCCACGCAGCCTCGACGTGGCGCTTGAGTCCGGGGTAGCCGCCCGCGGTCTCTCTTTCGAAACAGCCTGTTGCCCCAGGTGACCCATGTGCCTTGAGCCAGGCCTTGCGGTCGAACGTCACCTGCTCGTGGGCGTGACTGACCTCTTCGTCCAAGTAGTCCAGACCCGTCGCCGGAGAATGTTGCCACGCACACAGCAGCGCAGCGTTGGCCTCGCAGTTCGGCAGATGCTGGCCACTGTAGCGGGGATTGCACTCGTTGCTCGCCGGCCACAACACCAGCCGCACACCCCGGCCCGGCTGGTCTGCCGTCCAGCGCCGATACAGAAGCCCCATCTTCTCCTTGTAGTCGTGGCGGCAGTGCGGGCACGACACGTCGAGCATCTCGACCATCGTCGGCTGGCCGGGCTTGGCCGCCGCGAGCACCAGCGACCCCTCGTCGGCGGGCAGATCCGAGTTCGGGCCGACAAGCGGCGCCATGCAGCTCTTGGCGGGGCACCTCAACATGACCTCGCCGCGGGCGACGATGAGCGGCTGGTTGTTCACGCGCTTCTTGTGCAGGCGCTCGGCTTGGGTGGTGAAGTAGAAGTCGGTGCTGACGCTGGCGATGAACCAGAACCCAACGCCCAGCGCCATGGTCGCGCCAACCTGGGCCTTCCACGCGCTGCCCTGCTGGCGCGCCAAGTCGCGCAGCCGTTCGCCGAAGTGGTTCCACGCCCAGCCCACCACCACACAGAACGCAGCGTTGGCGGCATGCATGGCCAAGCACAGCGTGCATTTTGTGCCGATCTGCACAAGGCCGATGTACAAGAAGGCCAACGTGCCCAGCAAGTCGATGATTGCCCACGCAACCAGCAGCGCGAACGCAAATGCTGCCGCCTGGAACGCGCCGGTGGTCATGGTGACCGCAAACGCGATGGCCGTGCCCAGCGCCACCGTCATCGTCGCCATGCCCCAGATGGCGACCGGCACCCCCAGGATCTTGCCTTGGTCGCTGGTCAGCGCGCCTTTGCACGAGTCGCCCTGGCCCTTGGCGAGCGCGGCACATGAACTTGGCACACCGGTGTCCAGCCCGATCGCCAGTTCGTGGTGGCGCTGCGACGCCGACAAGCCCAGTCCGGCGCCCATGCCGGCGATGAGCACCAACGCGAAGACCAGCAGGTAGTCCAGCAACCGACCGGTCACGGCGTCTCCAGGCAGGTCAGAAGTTGCTTGACGCGGTTCGGGCATTCTTCGCGGGCGACCAGAAAGCCCAGCGCTTGCTGGCAGTTGGCGTGCGACTTTCCGTAGCGTTCGCAAATTTGCCGGGCGACATTGGGCAACTGGCGGCTGCACGCGGTCAACGGCTGGCGGTCGAGCATGGCGCGCGTCAGTTTGCTGTCTTCGGCCGGCAGCGAAACCGCGGCAGCCAACACCAGCCCGGCGGCGGCGGCCACGGCGAACCCCAAATCCATCGCCGATCGGCCCCGCGGCTGCGGCAACGCTTGACCCAGGCCGAGCAGCGACAGCAGTTCGGCGATGTGCGCCGGGCGACTGCGCGGATCGCTGTCGAGCGCGCGCCGCAAGGGTTCGGCCACTGTGGGCCAGCGCGCCACCAACCCCCATGCCGCCTGGGCGCGATCATCGCGGATCTGCGGCGGCGGTATGCCGCGGGCGATGCGGGCCGCCGCGGGATCCTCGTCGTTCCACGGCGTGATGCCGGTCAACGTGAAATACGCCAGCAGCGCCAACCGGAACACGTCGGTGCGCGCGTCGACCAGGCCTCCGCCCAGTTGCTCGGCCGCCATCCAGCGGGCGCGCGGCCCACCCACCACAGGCGCGGATCGGGCGAAATCCGTGACTTTGACGGTCAGACGGCCGTCGGGCGACAGGTCGACCCACACGCTCTCGGCCGTGAGCGTGGCATGCGCCACACCCGCAAGGTGCGCGGCCTGAATCGCGTCGCCGACGGTGCGAATGACCGTTTGGGTCACCAGGTCCCAGCCGCGCGCCGCGAGGTAGCCGTGGCGTTGCTGGCCGATGCGCACGATCTCGTCCCAGCGGCGGCCCGACGGACGCTCAAAGACCAGGTGCAGGGCGCCGTCCGGCCCCGACCAGAGCCCCAAGGGTCGCACCACCGCCGGGTGCGCCACCAACCGAGTCGCCTGCAACTCGGTCTGCAACCACAGCGCCGCCGACTGCGGGTCGATGGGCACCGGGTAGCTCTTGGCCAGCGCCTGCAGTCCGTCACAGCGCGCGGGCGTCCACACCTGCGGGCCGCTGCAGGGAAGGGGCGCGCCACTGAGCACCACCCGGCCGTTTTCCAGCATCATGCCGCCCGGCCCCCTCCGAGCAGGCCTTGCAGCACCCGAATGGCTTTGTGCCGGTCGAGGTTCTGGTTGTGCGGTTGGTGGGTGCAGGTCACGCTGCGGCAGCATTTGGCGCAACTGGCCTGGCAGTCGCAACTGCCCAGGATTTCCAGCGCTGCATGCAAGATAGCGTGCAGGTCGCGCTCGTCGTCGATGTCGTCCAGGCATCCCAAGCCGTCGGGGTGGCGGTCGAAGAACACGATGCCCGGCTTGCCGTCGAAGTCCAACTCGTAGCTCACACCCAGAAAGTCCGAGGCGCCCAGGAAGAACCAGTCCAGGCTGTCGCGCAAGACGTGGCTCAGCGTGTGCAGCACGGTTTCGTCGGCGCCAGGCAAGCGCAGCACCCACGCCCGCGTGGCGAATCCAGCGACCTCATGGGGTTGCGGCAACATGTTCTCGTAGCGGCGCTGCAGCGAGTCGGCGTCGCCCGCGGCGCTCGCCGCATTCTGGTCGCGGTCGTAGCCGAAGTTGTGGACGCCGCGATGGGTCAGGTGCAACTGCACACCGACACGCACCGTTTCCAAGCTGTCGCGGCCGCCAAACCGCGGCCGCTTGATGTCGGGCAGACCGGCGCCATGGCGGGCGAAGCGGATGCTGCGCACCGGCGTCGCGGTCCGGTACGACGGTTCTTCTTCGAGCAGACGGACCTGGCCGCGCAGCCCCGCCGCCTTGTCCAGCGCGACCTTGTAGCGCTTGCCCCCCAACGTGACCCGCGCACCCTCGAAATACTGGAAATCGAGCAGCGACCGCGCCACCGGCCAGCGCTCGCCCGTGCTCGGCGCCAGCAGCTCCGCAGGGTCGCGCACGCGGTCGCGGTCTGCCTCGACGGCGCCTTGCGCGCGGCACAGCCGCACGATCTCTGGCTTCTTCGGGTCGGCGGGGTTGGGGCGCCAGCCCTCAAAGCTCGTGAAGATCCGAGAGCCCTCGAGCGTGCCCAACACCCTGGCCGTGACTTCGCGAGAAAACACCCGCTCCAGCCGCGCCGTGTCTACGAATCCCTTGTCGAGCGCGGCGCGCAGGTGCATCCGGGCCTCGGCCTGCAGGCCCGCAGGGGTCGCTTGGCCGGTCGGCACCGCCGACAGCACCCGCGGAAAGCGGCTGACGTCGTACCATGCCGGCCACCAGCGCTTGTGGGTGCGGTATTGCCGCAGCAGCAACTGCGACATCGGATCGTCGGCGAAAAGCAGATACTCGTGGGCAGGCTCGGGCCCTTCGGCGTAGTAGCGGCGGTGACCCAGCACCTGCCAGGCACAGCGCGGGCCGATGCGCGCCAGCAGCACCTCGGCGCTGCCCTCGGGCTGGGGATCGCCCGGCGGGGGCCACGGCGCCCACGGTTCGCCGACCAATTCGGCAAAGAGGCGCTCGTGTGGCCCTTCGACCTCGGTGACCACCCGTGCATAGCCATCGCGTACGCCGAGCAGTCCCGCAGTGGCGGTCTTCTTGTGCTGGATCCTGCCCAGTTCGACCACGAAACGCCGCACTGCGCGCGAGGCCGCCCCCTGGGGATCGTACTCGCCAGCCGTGGGTGCCACCTTGACCTGCGCGGTGGCGATGCGGTCGGCGATTTGCTGCAAGACCGCCGTGCCGAGGTTGCCCACCAGGAGTACCGCGGGCGGACTGGCGCCGCGCAAAGCGGCGAGCCGATAAACCAAGAACCGGGCGCGCGCCACCGCCGGTCCGTACAACTCCTCGACGTCGTCCAGGACCACCAGCTTGCAGCGCTCGATCAGCGGATGGGCGCCCGGATCGGCAGCGTCGTCGAGAAACGCCTGCACGTCGTCGAGCGACGCCACCCAGATATCCGCCGGTCGCGGCGGCAGGCCGTCGTCGATCGCCACCGCGGCGCCGGCCGCGATCTTCTCCGTCAACGCCCGCAGTTGCCGCACGGTGGCCCCGACGCTTTCGCGCTTGGGGGTGACCACTACACAACTGGCGCCGGTCGTCAGGGCCAAGTCGATCGCCCGCACAAGCGCCGCCGTGGTGCGCCCGGTGCCGACCGGACCCGCAAGCGCCAGCGCCGGCAGCGCAGCCCACTCGTCGATCACCCGCGCCTGGAACGGGTAGAGGTCGAGGCCAAACCGCGGTTCGCCCTTCTTGCCGGCCTTGCTGCTGCGGTCGATGGCCGGCAGCGTCTCGACCGCCGCCGGGGCCCCCAACCACTGGTGCAGAGCATCGATGCGCTGGGCGAACGGCAGACGGTCCGGTGGCGCCTCGACGTTGCGCGGCGGCCGCGGTTCCGGCAGCGGTCGGACCGGATGCGTGGAACCGAAAAGCACGCCCAATAGCGCCGCATAGCCGAACGCCCACAGCGTGTACTGCGGCACGCCCTTTGCGGGCACGACTGCAAGGTCCATGCCCAAGATCGCCAAGGTCGCAAGGCCGAGGCCAAGCACCGCGAACGTGCGCAGCATCCAGCGCAGGCCGACCAGCGGCGAGCCGTCGGGGGCGATGCCAAACGCCACGAAAAGCGGCGGACACGGCGGGTCGCGCGGTCCCGGCTTGTAGAGCGCGCCGAGTACGAGTCCAAACAGCGGAAACGACGCCACGAGCAGGATGAGCGCCAAGAGCAAAGCGTTGAACGTGCGCGGGAATCCAAGGATCGCATGGCCACGCACCACGCCGTGGGTCTGGAGCGCCGCGACCATCCCGCCCACAGCGAGCACCGCTGCCGCCGAACCGTACCACAGGGGGCCGTGGCCCGGGCGCAACCAATCGGGGCCGGATCGCACGGCAAGCAGCCACGCCGTGACCAGCACCCCGACCAGCAAGAGCACGTACACCAGCAGGTCGGTGTTGCCCATGCGCTACGCCCCGTGCCCGGCCGGCCGGCTGATCGCCGCATAGATGTCGGCCAATCCAGGGTGGACGCGCTGGTGGCCGACCCCAGAGTCCGGCACGGCGTCTTCCAACTGCTTGGGCAGCACCACGAAGCGCTCGGCGCCGAACTCCAGCGGCAACAGGTCTTGCAGGCGGTCGATCATCTGATCCATGGCGCGGCGGGCCGGGCCGATCGCGGCCTCGCGCAGTTCGGCGCGGTCGGAGAACGGTACCTGTTCGGCAAAAGCGCCGTACTTGCGAGCGCAGTGGGCAATGAGCGCCTCGGAGTTCATGAATTCCAGTTGCCAGCGCCAGCTTTCGGCGCGCAGCGCGGCGTCGTAGGGGTCAAACACCTCGGCCGGGTCCACGCGCGATTCGGCCCGCGCGTAGAACTCCTCGGGCAACTGGATGTCGCTGTCGAACGCGGTGTCGCCGACCAAGCGCATGCGCTCAGGCTTTCTGTGCTGCTGCTGCAAGTCCAGCAAGGTGTCATGCACCGTGCGCAGCCAGTGCAGTTCGGCCGTGGCGACTTCGACAGCAAAACGCAACATGCGGCCGTGCAAATGGTGGCCGATTTGCGCGATGTGGTCGCGGATGAGCGCGGACCAGCGGGACCGGTACGCTTGGCGGCATGCGGCTTCGGCGGCCTCCAGGCGCTGGAAGGTGGCCTCGGCGGCACGCTTGCGGATTGCGGCAACCGCCCAGCCTGCCACCAATGCCGCGACCGCCACGCCGCCACAGGCGACCATCCGCCACGCGCCGAACCCGACCAAGGCCGGCCACGCACAGGCTGCGACCACGGCAGAGAGCGCAAAAGTCCAGCCGCCAAAAAGGACGCCGCTGTCGTCGAACGTCGCCCGCGCCCGCGCCAAGGCCCGCGCCGCGTCGCGCACTTCGCCATCGTCGGGTGCCTGCAGCCGCATCGCCATGCGCGGCCCCTGATCCTGGTCGCCGAGCGGCGTCGCGCCTGCGGTGTCGCGCCAGCGTTCGAGCTGGTCGATGAGCACCGGCAGGGCCGCGAAGCCCGCCCGCTCGAGGTTGTCGTCGCTCCAACGCCGCAACTCGGCCTGCCACTTGAGCGCCTGTTCGCGCAGGTCGCTGCCGTGGCGGCGCAGCACGTCTTCGAGCCGCGCCGGAAGTTCTTTGAGCGCCAGGTCCGCGCGGCGCTGCACGTCGGCCTCGCTCGGCAGATCGCCCTCGCCCACGATGCGCCGAGCGATGCCCTCGCCGAGATCTGCGGCGCGGCCCTCGATGGCGGCCTCGACGTCCTGCTCGGGCGGGGCGGGCGGGTCGGCCAGGTTGGGGCGGGCCGACGAACTGCGCCCCTGCTGCAGCGTTTGCACCATGCGGTCGGCGACCTTGGCGGCCAGCCTGCGCGCCAGCACCCGCTGCACGATCGGCGCCTGGAAGCGCGCGGCCTGGGTGATGGTGACGCGCACGCCGCCATAGGTCTCGCACCACCGCGCAACGTGCTCGCGGGCCTGCGGCAGGCGCGCAATGTCCACCAGCAGGCCGAGCAGGTTGGCGGCGGCGCGCTCGCGCTCAGAAAGGGTCAGCACGCGCTGGACCAGGGTGTGCGGGACGGCGTGCACTGCATGGAGCCCCGCCGCACCGCCTTGGGCCACCTCGGCCTCTTCGGCCAGCACAATGGCGATTCGCGCCCACGGCGCGCGCACCGCGGACTCCGGCGGCGTGCGGCCGGCCAGGGCGACAAGGTCCGCCAGTTTGTCGGCCAGCAGAATCTGGACGAAACCGCCCTCGTGCTTGCGGACCGCCAGCATCGCCCGCTGGTGGGCCAGCAGCTTGTTGCCCCAGTCCGGGTCCTCCAGGCCCGCGAGCACCCACAGGGCCTGGGCGCCCTCGACGGTGCCAGCGCGGCCCGCGACCTCTTCGACCGCCGGCAGGAGCGCCGGGGCGCTGACGAGCACTTGGACGGGAACGCTCACGGTGCGGTTCCAGGGCGGCGTCGGGCCGCAGGCGCGGGCGGCAAGGGTATGCCGGGTGCGCGGTCTGGGGCAAGCCGGGCGCAGCGCTGGACTCGGCCACCCCGCTAGTTGACGCCAGCGCGGCACCTTGCCAGCATCGCGACCCTGTCCGCGCAGCCGTGCGGGCATGACGAGGGAACCGCGCCATGTCCTCCGCCCCAAAATTCTGCGCCGAGTGTGGCGCGCCGCTTGCCGAAAACGCAAAGTTCTGCGCTGGTTGTGGAAAGCCGGTCGCAACGGCAACCGCCCCAGTGCCGGTGGTTGCGGATGCCGCACCCACCGCAGGCCCTGCCGCAAAGCCGGGTGCCGCCCAGCCCGTTCCGCCCGCCGACGATCACGACGACGACGGCGAACTTCCGATGCCCAAGGGCCTGGACGACATCGAGAAGCCGGGAAGGCCACTGCCGGTCGCCGCCATTTCGGTGGGCGCCGTGCTCGCCGTCGTCGTCGGCTTGGTGCTGTTCCTGACCAGCAACCCCGAGCGGCTCGCCGCCTTCCAATGTCGCGTGCTCGGCCAAGCCGACAAGTGCGAAACCGAGGCGATGAAGCTCAAGAAACTGGAACGCCAAAAGAACGAGGAAGAACAGCAACTGATGGTCTCGGTGGTCGCCCAGTTCGACTTGCAGTTTGCGCCCAAAGAGTCGACGTGGGCGACGGTGGTGCAGAAGCGCTACGAAGAGCCTCGCGATGATTTCGTCAAGCGCGTGCGCGACAGCGGCCCCGACAACCGCAAGCTCGTCGAGACCAAGTTTGGCGAATACAAGCAGGCTGCCGCCAAGGATGGCCAGATCAAGGGCGCGATCGCGTTCGTGACCGAGTCCGATTGGACCGCCGCGCACAGTGCTGGCGATGCCAAGCCGGCGCTCATCCCCGAGGATCCGCCGCCGCCGCCCCCGGCGCCGCCTCCACCCCCGCCGCCTGTGCCGCCGACCGGCCCCATCTCGTGGTGGCCCAAGAAGGACCAGTCGCTGACGCTGCCCATGAGCGTGCAGAACCTGCCGATGCTCGAAAAGGAGCAGGCCGATGGCAACGGCAAACGCCTGACCGCCGACGACGTCGCCAAGATCATTGCGTTGGAAGAGGCCGGCGGCGCCAAGTCCAAGGAGGGTGAGGAAGGCAAGCCCGACCCGACCAAGAACGTCAAGACGATTGCCGTCTCGACCTGGGTCTACGAGATTCGGCTGTGGGCCCCTGGGTACGAGCAGCGCAACATCGTGTTCTACGACGACCCGCTGCCGCCCGACCTGAACAAGAAGAAACTCGAAGCCGACAAGTGGACGCTGCGCAAGTTCAAGCGCATGCCCGACGGAAAGCTGGTCATCGACAACGCGGGGTTCGACCTGCTGCCCTTCCCGCGCACCATCCAGACCCGTTACCTCGTGGTGCTCAAGGAGCTGCACTGTCTCAAGCTGACCAAGGAGTACGAGGCCAAGAGCCAGCAGGGCAAGGTCGACGCCGAGCAGCTCATCTGGGACCAGAAGGCCTTTACCAAAGAAGAGCAGGAGGTTGCCAAGAAGAACGACGGCGACCCGGCCTTCGAGGCCCTCAAGGCCGAGGCCATCAAGCAGGTCAAATGCGAGTTGGTGTTGCCGCAATAGGCTGCCGTCCCTGTGTCAGCCGTATCTGACGCCAGGGTTGCGCCTGTGTCGTGGATGGCCGCGGCGGGGGCAAGCCTGGGCCTGGGTTGGTTGGCAGGCGCCGCGCTCGCCCATACCCGCGCCGACCACATCACGGACTTGACGTTGCGCAGTGCTGCGGCGTTTGCCGTGGTCTGGCCTGTCGTACTGCTCGATCGCATGACCACGCCGCCGCAGTGGGCGACCCGATCGTGGCTTGGCGACACCGCGGCTTCAGCAGTTGCGCAGGGCGTGCGCGGCTCGTTCGCCTGGCTCGCGGCAGGTCTGTTTGCGCCGATTGGTGTTTCACTGCACACCGATGGCATGCCCTGGCATGGCCCGGCGGCCGCGACGATCGCGCTGGCAATGGTTGGCGTGTGGCTGGCGACGGTCCAAGCACTGCTGGGCGCTCTGCGCGCGATGGGCACGGGCCGCAGGGTGCCGGACGCGCTCGCCGGGGGCGGCACGTTCGGTCCCGCAGACGCCGCCCAGCTAATCTATGCGCCAGCCCAAGGGTTCGTCATCGGCCTGGCGCCAGTGGTGGTGTGGTCCGCCTGGTGGGCCGCGCGCGGCCTGGAGTTCGCCCTGCCGGCGTGGCTTTTCGTGCCAATGATTGCGCTTGGCGCGCGCTGGCTCGCCACGGTCTGGGTGTCCAGATCTGGCGGGGACCTGTACGCCGGCTTGCGCGCAGTGCAGGTGGCGCACGCAACGCGTTTTGCGACCGCGCAGCTCTTGCCTCCGCCTCCTGGGTGGTTGCTGCTCGCCCTGCGGACGGGCACCGCGGGTCGGTGGCTGGGCTTGGCATTCAGCCGGCACTTTCCGTTGTCGCCGGTCGTCTTGGCTGCGGTCGGACTCTCGATCGCCGCATTCTCGCACCTCTGGCCGCTGGAACTCGCCGCGGTGTCGGCGGCCGTCGGCTACCTGGGGGCGACCCGGCGATTGGCCCTACGCGAACTGGATGCTTGGCCCTGCGCGAATTGGTTGGGCGGCAGCGCCCTGCAGATGGCCAAGGCCGAGCGGCGCATCGGTTTGACTCTTGCCGCGGCCGGCGCCCTCTGCGCGCTGACCGCTGTGTTTTCCGGCCCTGTCGACATCGCAGGGGCCGCGCTGCTTGGCGTCGCGGCAGGCGCTTGCCTGGGCACGGCGGCGACCCTGCGGCTTGGCGAAGTGCCGCGCTGGGTTGGCTGGACGCGCGCCGCCGCATGGACCGTGTGCGCGCTCGCCCTTGGCCCGGGGAGCGCTTGATGGCGCCAGTCCTGACCGCCCGAGGTGTGGTACGTCGCTACGGTGCGCGCGCCGTCATAGACGGCATCGACCTCGACCTTTCGGCCGGTGAGGTCGCGGTCCTGCTCGGAGAGAACGGAGCAGGCAAGACGACGCTCATGCGCGCGCTGGCCGGCGAACTCAGTCTGGACGGCGGTTCAGTTGCGGTAGTGGGCGTGGACCTTGCGCGCGAACCCGAGCGCGCCCGCCGCGGTCTGGTGCATGTGTCCCAGCGGCCGGCCCTGGCGCCCCTGGCCACCCTGCGCGAGCACGCGGAGGCGCTGGCGGGATTTCGCGGACTCGACCCCTCGTGGCCGGTCGAACTCGCAGAACTGGCTGCGGCGCTGCGCCTGGCCGATGCGATCGACGCACCGGTGCGCGCCCTGTCCGGAGGCATGCAGCACAAGGCCGCATTGGTACTTGGCCTTTTGGCGCGCCCCCCCCTGGTGATGTTCGATGAGCCACACACCGGTCTCGACGTGCGCTCTGCCCTGGCGCTGCGGGACCTCGTCCGAGCGCGCCGTGCCGGCGGGACCGCCTTTCTGCTCGCAAGCCACCTGGCCGAAGCGACACTGGCGCTCGCCGACCGGGCGGTGGTCCTGCGCGGCGGCCGTGTGGGGCGGGTCTTCGGGTCCGACGAGCTCGCAGGTTTTTGCGGCGATGCACGGCACTTCGAGCGCGAGGTCCTTGCGGCGATGGGGGATTGATCGGCCACCGGCGGGCCGTTGATCGGTACCCCATTGTTCAGATCCCTGAATTTCAAGTCATTGTTGCAGGCTCTCGTGCTGCTTCTTGCTGGCCTGCGCGCGCTGCGGCGACGGGCCTTGGAACGCCCCCCCCATTGTTCAGATGAATGAATTAACACAGAAAAGCCGCTTGGTGGCCCAGCCGCCGCAAAGCGAGGTTGCTGCCACCACCTTCGGCGAGGCAGGCAGGCTCCGACGCCCCCCCCACTGTTCAGAAGTTTGAAATGATTGCGATATTCTCGGTGCGGACAGTCGCGCGCAAGGCCGGACCTGCTGCTGGGGCGGCCTTGACACATGGCCGGCGCCCGGCGACGCTCGCGGCATGGCCAATCTTCTAAATACCCGCCGTGGCCGCCTGACCACGCTGTTCGCGCTCTACTTGACCGAGGGCATACCGCTCGGCTTTACCGCTACCGCGTGCGCGACCGAGATGAGGCGCATGGGTTTAGGGCCAGCGGCGATTGGCGGCTTCGTCGGGTCGCTGTACCTGCCGTAGGCGTTCAAATGGGTCATCGGCTTCATCGTCGACGTGTTTGCTCCCGACCGGTTCGGTCGGCGCAGGGCCTGGATCCTGGGGGCCCAGTTCGCGATGGTCGCCACGTTGCTGGTCGCCATGGGCGTCGACGCGGTGCAGGACCTGGCGCTGTTCACCGGGCTCATTGCCTTGCACAACGTGTTCGGCGCGACCCAGGATGTGGCCATCGACGCGCTGGCGTGCCAGGTGCTGCCCGAAGAAGAACGGGGGGTAGCAAACGGGCTCATGTTTGGCGCCGCCTACCTCGGCCAGACCATCGGAGGGTCGGGAGTCCTCTACCTACGGGACATCCTGAATCAGGCGCTGGGGGCACGCGGCGCCTGGATGGCGGGTTTCGGACTGGTCGGCGCCGCCATCCTCAGCATCACCTTGCTGGTCGTCGTCCACCTCAAGGAACCGCCCTATCCTGCGCGGCCTCAGGGCGGCGCAGCGGGCTTGCGACGCGCTTGGGTCGAAGTCTGGCTTTTCCTGGTCGACACAAAGCGCGCGTTCACAGGGTCGCGCGCGGCGGCGGCCGGCGTGGCTTTTGCCCTCCTGCCCGCCGGATCGATGGCGCTGTCGCTGGCGCTGCAATCCAACCTGTGCGTCGAACTGGGCCTGAGCGACGACCAGATCGCCGACATGAACCTGGTGACGACCATCTTGTCTGCTGCTTGCTGCATCGCCGGTGGATACCTCAGCGATCGCTTGGGGCGCCGGCGCATGTTGGCCATGTATCTCGCCGCTACCGCCGTGCCCACGATGTACTTGGGCTGGAAGATGCAGCAATTCGGCTGGGTGATGCCTGTAGCGGCCGACGCAGCAAGCCGCCCGCAAGTGCCGGCGGAGCTGGTGGACGCCCTGTGGTTCGCCACCCTGTCGTTCGCCGTGCCCCAGGGCTTGATGTATGGCACGCGCACCGCGCTATTCATGGACGTGACCACGCCCGCGGTCGCCGCAACACAGTTTACCGCCTACATGGCGCTGATGAATCTGACCATCAGCTACACGGCCAAGTGGCAGGGCCGGGCCGCCGAGGCGTGGGGCTACCCGAAAACCCTGGCGCTCGACGCGGCGCTGGCGTTCGTGGGGCTGCCTCTCCTGCTGTGGATGCGCAAGACACCCCCCATTGTTCAGGGTCCGAAAACAACAGAGGAATCTCCGAGAGTACTTGGCTGACCGGTGGCCCGCCGCAACGGGGTTGCATGCCCCCCCCATTGTTCAGATCCATGAAATTGTGCAGAAAACTGCGCTACCCGCCATCGTCGCTCAGCCATAGCGCCACAGAGCTGCGATTTCCTTGGGATTCGGGTCGCCCTGGAACACCGCGCCCACCCGCCGACAACCTTCTTCCAACTCGTCGAGCAACTGTTGGCGGGCCGCGTGGTCCGCGCGCACCAGACCGCGCGCTGCATCGACATCCTCGGCGTCCGCGACCACATCGAGCACTTCACTTTCGTCGATCTCGCGCACCGCGACCGCCATGACGCGGTGCCCGGCTTGTCGGGCGTGGGCAAAGGTGGTCATCATCGGGCCGAGGTGCCCGGACAGACCCCGGAAATCCGAGACGACAATCAGCGCGAACGGTCCCTTGCGTGCGGTCATGGCGCTGCGCACGCCGGCCACGATGCCCGCGACACGCTGGTCGGCCGGAAGTTGCCCGCGGTAGGGCAGGGGCAGGTCGGCGGCCCGGCAAAACCGGCGCAAGATCGCCAGGTCCGAACGAGCACTGGGTTCTGGGCCGCGCAGGACCGGGATGCGTTCGCGCAGAGGCAGCCGCGACAGGGCCGCCATGACCACCCGCTGCCGGACGTGGGGCCCGGTCAGTGCCACGGTGTGCGGGACCCCAGTGCCGATGAGCACGGGCAGCGGTGCACGTTCGACCGCCAGCAAGTACCTGGTGACCACTGCAAAGAGCGCGGCCTCATCGAGCGGCGCCAGGTCTTCGGCGACGGCGCGGCGGATGTCGAGCAAGGCACGGTCGGCGGACCCCAGTGCCGCAAGGCCCTCGAGCACGGGCCGGGTTTCGAGCACGCGACCGTCGACCAGGGCCAGTCCAAAGGGATCGTGGGTGCGCGCACACGCCTCGGCAAGTGAGTGCACCAGGTCGGCTGCCTGGTCCAGTGGCCCCCTGCCAGCGACCCCGTCGCGCATGGTCGCCCCGGTCTCCAGCACCACGTACATCGATCGTGTGCGCTCGCGCTCGAAGGACCGCGCCATCAAGCGCCCGCGTGCCGCCGAAGCCTTCCAGGCGATGTGCTTGAACGGGTCGCCGGGCACGTGCTCGCGCAACTCGCGCAGGTCGTCTCCCGTGCCAGGCACCTTGTCGGGGCGTTGGCCGTGGCCGCTGCGCGGTGACATGCGCCGGGTCTCGGCCACCGAGCGCAGATCGATGGGCAACGAGCGCGGCAACACCGCCAACTCGCACGGTGCAGGCAGGAACACGTGCGCCTGCACCAGCCCGTTGGGGTCGGTCAGCCGGCCCTGCACCCCGACCACGCGGTGAACGGCCGCGGTTTGCGGGCAGACCACCAGGCGCAACTGCGCACCGGGGCCGCGCAACATCACCGTCGCAGCGCCGTCGCCGCGAAGCACCAGGCCGGGGCTCGTCCAGACGCGGTCGATGTCGAGCCGCGCCCGCATCAACTCCAGAGGCGCATGGAACTGCAGCACCACCGGCACGTCCCGGCCAACCCGGTGGGATCGCTCGGTGCCTGGGTCGCCCCGACCGTGGCCGACGATTTCGCAGCGGGCGCTCAACTGCCACGGGGGGGCGCCGAGCCGCAGACCACGGCGCAGACGCCGCAATTCCAAGTGCAGGGTGCCCACCGCGACCGCGCCAGCGAGCGCGATGCCCGGCACGCCGAGCACCAACCCCGCGGCCAACAGCGCCAACCCGGCGCCCAGCATCACGCGACCCAGCGGCAACAGCATGGGCGCCTAGCTGGACGCCGGCGAGAGGTCCAGGTCCACAGGCATCTGGACGCCCGCGATGGGTTCGATGACCTTGGTGCGCGCCACAACGTCGCTGACGACCACTGCGGCGCTGACGCCCTCGATTGCCGCGTCGGTCGTGACCATGATGCGGTGCTCGAGCGCCGGACCCACTAGCGCCCGGACATCGTCCGGCGTGGCGAACTCGCGCCCGCTCAGCAGCGCCCACGCTTTGGCAAGCCGCAAAAGCGCGAGGCTGGCGCGCGGGCTCGCGCCCAAGGCCACCCGCGGATGCTGGCGCGTGGCTTGCACGAGGCGGACGATGTAGCCCATCAGCCGCTCTTCGACGTGCACCGCGTCCACGACCGAGGCGAATTCGAGCAGTTCGTCGACATCGGCAACGGCGCGCAACTGCGCCACTGGTCGGTCGTAGGTCTGCAGCATCCGCACCTCATCGGCCGCTGTCGGGTAGTCCAGGCGGATCCGCACCAGAAAGCGGTCGATTTGCGCCTCGGGCAGCAGGTACACCCCCTCCTGTTCGACCGGATTCTGCGTCGCCAACACCAGGAACGGTTCGGGCAGGGCCTGGGTGTGGCCCTCAATGGTCACCTGACGCTCCTGCATGGCTTCGAGCAGCGCGCTCTGCGTTTTCGCTGGCGCACGGTTGATTTCGTCTGCGAGCACCAGTTGCGCGAAGAGGGGCCCGCGCCGCAGCTCAAACTCGTGGATTTTCTGGTTGAACACGAACGTACCGGTGATGTCTGCGGGCAGCAGGTCTGGCGTGAACTGGATACGCCTGAACTGGCACCCGAGCGACGTGGCGATGGCCTTGGCGAGCGTGGTCTTGGCGAGGCCCGGCACGCCTTCGAGCAGCACATGGCCGCGGGCCAGCAGCGACGCGAGCAGGACGGTCACGACCTGGGGATTGCCGATGTACACACGCCCCACTTCGGCCAGCACCCGATCGCGCAACGCGCCGGCGCGAGCGAGGCGGGCGTGATCAAGCAGGGCCGTCGCGATCCCTGCGCTCGGCGTGCTGCCGGCGCTGTCAGCGGGTGGGGTCATCATCGGCCTCCTGGCGCGCGGACGACGGTGTCGTCTCGGGGGGTAGGTGCGGATGGGCGCCGGTGGTGCGCTGCACGGTGTGGCGCAAGAGGGTCTCGGCCCATTCGACTTCGGCAGCTAGTTGGCCGAATTGTTGGCGCGACACCATCGGCGCGTGATCTTGCGCCAAACGCTGCAAGTCGTTCAACACGTGACGGAGGCGCTTGCCGGCCTGAGGCGACCATCGACCGCCTCTCACCAGACCGTCGACCAAGACGTCGTCGCGTCTCCAAGAGCCCGACCGCCGCTGTGGGGCGCCGGCCAGGCGGGCGCGGTCGGCGGCCAGGCCCGGCTCCACGCGCTCGAGCAACCGTTCGAGCTGGTTGGCCAGTAGTTGCGCCGGCTTGCGGTAGTCGGCCATTGGCTCGCCCAGCCATGCCCGCAGCTTCTGCGACAGTGCGCTCGTGTGCCGCGGCAACTCTGCGCGCGGGGGCAACATGGCCGGCAGCGCCTGGGCGCGGCGCACCGCCGGCAACCCGATGGCCAGCAGCAATGCCGCAAGTAGGCCTGGCGCAACCAGTTTGCCTCGGAGCAGCCCAGCGAGGTCGCCGAGCAACGCACTGAGCCAGTCCAGACCGGCTCGCCAGCCGGCGCGATCGTCGGGCACATCCGCAAATGCCCCGCGGGCCCCGCGAAGGTTCACAACCACGTGCACCTGGCAGGGTCGGTCCTCGACGCAGTAGTACCGCAACAGGTTGGCCGCGAATTGGCGATTGTCGTACACCCGCGCCACCATCTGGTTGATCAATACGCTCGAGTCCGCGAGTGCGAGCACCCGGCCGCGCCCGCGTGCCGCCTCCATCAGCCATGCCGTTCGCGGTGTACCGTCAAACGCACCCCAGATCGCGGTTGACGCACCCGCCATCGGTTGCACCGCAGCCGGATGGTTGAGCACCACGCCGTTCTTGACGTTGTGCCCCAAGAATTGCGCGGGCGTATAGGCGCTTTTCGGTCCAGTCCATTGCTTTGCCGTCTCGACCGCATGCGGGTCGGCTGCAACCTGGACGACGGGCAACTCCCGGTTGCGGTCATAGTGCGCCGCTGCCGGGCCCGGCTGGTCGAGCCACTCGATCCCGAACGGCGCCACCCACTGGCGGCCCGCGCGGAAATCGTCGGCAACGATCAACCGACCGCCAGACGCAAGAAAGGACTTGAGTTCCACCAGGTTTTTGGCGTCCGGGCCCGCTTCGGGCGCCAGCAGCAGCACGACCGAATGGCGATCCAAGCTGGCGAAGTCCAACTCGTTTGCGGCCTGCAGGGTGACGTCGATGGTCTGCGCCGCGGCCAACAGTCCGGCGAGCCCGTTCCATTCGTGCGAGTCGGCCGCAAAGTCCACCCCGGCATGCGCACTGCCGGAGACGCACACGCAGAGCAGCCCGAACGCGGCAACCCAGCGATTCACCGATTGGCCTCCTCGACCTTGGCAACGGCCCGCCGCACTTCGCCAACCTGCTCGCTGCCGGTGCCGCGGCCGTACAGGGCCCGCTCGACGGTGCGCACGGCCTCGCGGATCTCGACTCGGCCCCGCCGCAGGTGCGCGACCCATCGCGGTTCGACTTTGCGCGGCGTCTCGCGCGACCAGTCCATGGGCGTTCCGGTGTGGCCGTGCAGCGCACGCGCAAACGTCCCGCGCACGACGGCCCGGCACGAATGGGGCAAGAGCGTGCAGCCATCCAGACGGCCCCAGTGCGGCATATCGAAGCTCAGGTGAAGGGCCTCGTGCTCCTCGGCCGTGACGCTCAACTGATAGCGACCTGGCGCGAGAGCCTCTGCGAGCAACTGCCCGTCGTCGCCCGCCAAGATCGCGAGGCCGCCGCCCGGAGACGTCAACACGCCGCGACACGGCAACGGCCGGCCCAGCTCGCCGTGCACCACCTTGGCCCGCAAGACAAAGCACGGCACGCCGCGCTCGCGGCCCTCGATCATGGTCGTCGTGGCCAGCCCTGCCTGTTCCGCAGTCTGCTGCAACTGCGCGCTGCGCGCCCGCCGCCGCGACTGCCAGAACCGCCATGCAACCCACGCAACGGCCACCGCCAGCGCTGCGCGGCTGAGCCATTCGATCCATCCGGCCGGTCGCGCCGCCGCCACCCGCACGATGGGGCTGAAACCCGGCTCCGTCCAAGGCCGATTGGCGGTGGCACGCGCCACCAACTGCACTTCGAGCATGTGGCCAAACGCGGTGAGCGCATCCGCATGCAGCACCGCAGCGAACCGGCCCCCGGGGCCGGAAACCAGCGTCCCCACCTCCCTGCGCTCGGCGAAAAGCTGCACGACGGCGTCGGACAGGCCCGCAGTCGCCGTGGCCTCGTGCAAGGTCACCTGACCATCGAGGCACCAGTCGCCGCCGCCGCACACCCCGCCGCCATCGCTCGGACTAGCCGAGAGCGTGACGGTCACGGCGGCAAGCAGTTCGAACGTCCAATTGGCCTCGGCCGCGTTGCGGGTCGCAGACGGTTCCAAGATGGCCGTGGCGCGATGCGGACCCGCCCGCCGCAGCGCATGGATGGGCAGCGCCGCACGGGCCACTCCCTGCGCGTCGGTGCGCAGGTGCAAGACCGGCTGACCGTCAAGCGCAAGCAGTATCGGCACGTTGGGCAGCGGCAAGCCGGAGACCGTGGCGACGACGGTCGCCGTCCACGCGTCGGCCAGCACCGACCACCAGCGCTGTGGCTGCACCACGGCCAGCCGCGGCTGGTCGCGCGCAAGATCCACCGTCACCTCAGCCGTCGCCTCGCCGTGCAAGGGGCCGCCCATGAAGCTTGCATTGGCGTGGTAGAGTTCGGCCTCGCCGATTTCGACGCGCGAAAACCTGGCTGAATACCGCCCAAGTGCGTCGGTGCGCACCGGTTGGCCCAACCGGCCGCCGCGTTCGGTCGCCAGCGCGACGACCAAGCTTGCCTCTGGCACCGGTTGGCCGCGCTGGTCCCGCAGTTCTCCAGCCACGACCAGGACCGCCTGCTCGGCCGACAACTGCGCGGTCAGAACGGTGCGGGCGCGCACCTGGATGCGGATGGCGTGGGCGGCTGGGACGACCCCTTGCGCCGCGGCCAGTCCCAAGACGAACATGCCACAGGTCAGTTGCGAGGTGCCGCGGGTCATCGCTTCCTGATTGCCCGGCATGGGCGCGGGTAGTTTGGCGGTTTTGCCGGCGTGGGGAAAGCGGCGTATTTCGATCCCCCCCATTGTTCAGACGCTTGAAATGGTGGATGAATCTGCGGAAGCTGTGATCGCGGCGAAACCGGCAGGGAACCCGCCTGGATTCGCTGGCGGGTCCAAGCCCGATGGGCCACGCCGTGGCCACGCGAGCCCTGCAAAAGTGAGCTAACTACTGGCGCGCCCAAGAGGATTCGAACCTCTGCCCCTCGGCTTAGAAGGCCGATGCTCTATCCAACTGAGCTATGGGCGCGTATCACCGGCCGCGGCTACTCGTCCGTCGCTCTCAGTGCCGGGTCGTGCAAGGCCGCGTTGAGCGCTCGCATCGCTGCAATTTCTGGCAGGTGGGCCACGCTTTGCGGCCCGAACCGGTCCGCCCGGCTCGCCGTGGCCGAAGCCAGCGCCAGGGCCACCGCCAGGGCCGCCAGCGTTCCACCGACGAACTTGCGTTTGGACTCCGCCTCGCTCAGGGCTTGTGCGGTTTCCATGTCGCAGGTCAAGCAATACCGCACCACGGCGGCCGAGGCGGCTGCGGTCCCCAACGCCACCCAGAAGGCGCCGCTCGACAGCCAGCCCAGCGGATCGCGCAATGCGGCGGCAAAGAAGCTGGCGTCGATGGGTTTCTTGTCGATGGCGGCCATCACCAAGCTGGCCATGCGCAAAAGCGTCGCCAGCATCCACATCGCGGCCAGCATCAAGCTCGCGCTGCGCGTGACGTCGGCGGTCGGCGTGACCGGGGGGGCGCCGGTAAGCGACATGGCCCGCAGCGTGGTGGTGACGGCGTGGGCAATTGCCAGGTCGCCGACCGCGGCCAGGACCAACTCCTCGTTTCCTGCGCGTCCCAGGTCGCCGCGCGCCACCACGATGAGCAGGCGCCATGCCAGCAGGATGCCTGCGGCCAGCAGCGCCCACCCGCTCGGCAGCAGCAGTTGTGCTGTGCGCACGAAGGCACTCGGCGAGGCCTTGAGGGGCACCCACAGCGCCGAGGAGGTATGGGCGACCTTGCGCCGCTTGGGCGCGGGCTCTGCGGGCACCTGCGTCGAGATGACCTCGATCCGCGGCAAGGGCGCGTTCGCGTCGTCGGCGGGCTGCGGGTCGGGCTCTGCGGAGAACACGGCGACTCCACGGGGGCGGCGAGCGCCGGCTATTGGTCCCACAGGCGCGTCGAGAAATACCGCTCGCCAATGTCGCACAGCATGGTCACGACCACGCCGGATTCGCCGCGCCTGGACAGATCACTGGCCACCCGCAGCGCCGACGCTACGCACACGCCCGACGATTGGCCCGCGAAAAGGCCCGCGCGGGCAAGATCCTGGCTCACCTGCCACGCCTTGTCCTCGTCGACGTCCCAGGTGCGGTTCGGCAACTGCGTGTCGTAGATTTCGGGCACATGGTCGCCCGGCGATCCCAGGGGTTTGAGGCCCTCGACACCCGGAAAGGCGTCGGGGATCAGCAACTCCACCTGGATTCGGGGGTTCAGCGCCCTGAGTCGCCGACCCATGCCGGTGATCGTGCCGCCAGTGCCGACGCCAAAGACGAAATGGGTGACACGGCCCTCGGTCTGCTCCCAGACCTCCAGCGCCGTGGAGTCGTGATGGGCGCGCCAGTTGCCGGGATTGCTGTATTGGTCGCAGTAGAAGTACTTGTCGGGGTCGGCGGCGACGATGCGCCGCACCGTGCGGATGGCCTCGTCGTAGCCGTCCTGCGCCGAAGTGTGCGTGATCTTGGCGCCATGGGCGCGCAAGCGTTTAAGCCGCTCCTTGCTGGCATTGTCTGGGATGACGATTTCGACGGGGTAGCCCAGCGCGCCTCCGATGAGCGCGTAGGCGATGCCCGCGTTGCCGGAACTGGAATCGATGATGGTCTTGCCAGTCGCGAGCCGGCCATCGGCGATGGCCTCGCTCAGCATCCGCAGCACCGGCCGGTCCTTGAGCGACCCTCCAGGGTTGAAGTACTCGACCTTGGCGTAGAGTTCGACGCCGGGGTGCCTGTCCTTCCACAGGTCGATGGGTACGAGCGGGGTGTTGCCGATGATGCGCAGGGCTGGCACGCGGTCGAGCAGCGGTTCCACCACCGCCGGCGGGGCGATGCGGACCTCGGGGATGCGGCGGGGCGAACTCATGCAACTCACCTGAAAGGGCCCTGACCAACTCAGATGCGGCCGCGGATCCGCGACACGCGGGTCGTGCGCTCGACCACGCGGCCGAATTCGTCGCGCAAGTTGGCGCGGTGTTCTGCTGCGAAGGCCTCACTGTATGCGTCGTACTCGACCTTGCCGCCAAACACGTACTGCTCGCACAGCGCGCCGTCTTCGTGCTGGACCAAGGTGGCCGACCGGCAACCCGTGCAAGTCCGCACGGCCGGGAGCATCGACTCCAACAGCCATTGAGCGAGGCGTTCGCGCTGGCTGGTGTCCGGGTGGCGGTTCTCGATTTCGTACACCAGGGGACCCTGTTTGGCTTCGACCAACAGTCGCACCAGTTCGTCGAGGCTGCCTACCGCCAGATCGACGTTGGCGCGATCGTCGGCGCCCGGTCGGCGTACGAGGCAGGTCTTGATGCCCTTGGCGCGGGCAGGAACGAGGTCCGAACGCGGGGCGTGCGACACGTGCAACCAGTTGTCGCGGGTCACGGCGGCGCGCATCACGCCCATGCGCACGATGGCGTCCCAGGCGCGGTCGGTCGGCTTGTACGCGCGGATCTCCTGGCTGGTGATCGACACGTCGGGGACCACCCGCAGCGCCGTGACCACATCGACCTGGTGTTGCGCGTCGCAGTTGCCGACCAGGCCCACCTTGACCACCTCGCGCAGGCCGTGCAGGGCCCGCGCGCTGTCCGAGAACGGCGCACTGCGCCCGAAATCATCGGCGAACACCCCGACCAGCGCCGGTCGCAGGTGCGGCTTGACCTTGTTGATGGCGGTCTTGAGCACCTCGGAGTAGCGGACCCACGACTCCTTGTCGGTCTGTTCGCGGACGCTCTCTTCGAATTCCTGGACTTCCTGGCGCGTGCGGATTTCGACCTTGTCCAGCGCGGCCTGCAGGTCGAGCAGGGTGCCGAACACGTCGAATGTGACCAACTGGATGTCGGCCAGCCAGGCGGGCGGATTGCTCATGCGGCACCATGGCGGCCCCCGGGCGGCGACCGCGGCGCGAGAGGATGCCGCAGATCGCGCCCGAGGTCCAACCCGGCGCGCTGGCCCGAGCGCCTAGAGCTTGCGGGCGTTCTTGGCGAGGTAGGTCGAGACGCCTTCGCGGTTGCCCTTCATCGCGGCGTCGCCATGCTCCCAGCCGGCCGGGCAGACCTCGCCGTGCTCCTCGGTGTACTTGAGGGCGTCGACCATGCGCAGCATCTCGTCGATGTTGCGGCCGAGCGGCAGGTTGTTGACCACTTGGTGCTGCACCACGCCATCCTTGTCGATGAGGAAGCTGGCGCGCAGACACTTTTCGCCGTCGAAAAGCACGTCGTAGTCGCGGCCGATGGTCTTGGACAGATCGGCGAGCAGCGGGAACCGCACCGGGCCGATGCCGCCCTCCTTGACCTTGGTCTGCCGCCACGCCCAGTGGCTGAACTTGCTGTCGACCGAACAGCCGAGCACCTGCACACCGCGCGCCTCGAACTCGGCCACGCGGTGGTCGAACGCGATGATTTCGGTCGGGCACACGAAGGTGAAGTCGAGCGGGTAGAAAAAAAGGACGACGTATTTGCCGCGGAATTGCGACAGGGTCAGCCGCGAGAAGCTGCCGTCGGGCATCACCGCTTCGACGTTGAACTCGGGGGCAGGCTTGGTGACGAGGACGCTCATGGAACTCCTGGCCGGCTCTTGCCGGATGCGCGATGCGGCGTTTTTGCCGCGTTTTGCGCGAAAACCGCCGACAAACCGGCGGCGAGTGACAAAAAACCCGGCTGCGACGAGGCGTCTTGGGCCAGGCTGGTCCAGAAATAGGCCATTCTTGCCAGCCTGGCAAGTGGATTCTGGCGGTTTTCGCACGATTGGCCGCTTTCTGCTGCGAAACTGGCTCGGGAAATGGCCTGGCGGACGCCGCCACTCGGCGTTTTTTGTCCAGAATGCGGTCAACTTGCCGGCTTTCGTGCTGCACAGCAAAGAGGACAAATTTGGTCCGATATTTGATCGTGCGCCGGCATCGCGCCCCGGAACACGAAAGTGACGCACGGCAGATTCGCCTTTACGGTCAACTCGTTGGCCGCCGAGCTTCGCAGTCGCGCGACCCCCTTGATCACGATGCCGTTGATTCGATTGAGCGATCGCGCGATCGAACTGCTTGAAACCGATCGGCTTTTTCGATTGCGCCGCCTGCGCCCGTGCGGCCCACCTGAAGGCGGCACCGCAAAAAATTCGACAGGGGATCGCGCCGCCTGACACTGCGCCCGCCCACGCCGGGCGAGGTGTCCATGCAAGTTGTCGCATTCTCTTCGTATGCATCCCCCGATCGGACGCGCTCGGCCGCCACCGCGCGCGCGCCCGAACCTGCCGATGCACCTGCGCGGCCGTTCCTGAAGTGGGTTGGCGGCAAAGGAAAACTGCTGGACCAGATCCTGGTCCACGCCCCGCGCGGTCGCTTGCGCTACGGCGAGGCGTTCACGGGCGGCGGCGCCGTCTACTTTGCGTTGCGCGGCGAGGGCCGCCTCGCGTCGGCGTTGCTGACAGACCTTTCCGGCGACGTGGTCAATGCCCACACGACCGTGCGTGACCGGCCGCGCGAACTGGTGGCGGCGCTGCAGGACCATGAGCGCGCGTACCTCGACGCCGACGACGCCGGCCGCGCCGACTATTTCTACCGCGTGCGCGCGATGCGCCCGGACCTGCTCGCGCTGTCCCCAGTCGAGCGCGCCGCGCGCATGATCTTCCTGAACCGCACCTGCTTCAACGGCCTGTGGCGCGAGAACAGCCGCGGCGTTTTCAACTCGCCACATGGCCGCTATGCGCAGCCCCACATCGCCAACGAGGCGCGCATCCTCACAGCCAGCCGCGCGCTGCAGGGAACTGCCATCGCGCGGGCCGACTTCCGCAGGTGGCCTGAGCTCGTGCGCGCCCACGAGTTGGATTTCGTGTACCTCGACCCGCCCTACCATCCGGTGAGCGTCACCAGTAGTTTCAACGCCTACGCTGGTGGCGCCTTTGCAGCCGCGGCCCAGCGCGAACTGGCCGAGGTCTGTGCCGAACTCGACCGCCTAGGCGTGCGTTGGATGCTGTCGAACAGCGACTGCGCATTGGTGCGCGAACTGTACGCCCGCTGGAACATCCACGCTGTTCGCGCGCCGCGTGCCGTCAACTCGAAAGGCGATTCGCGCGGCAAGGTGGCCGAAGTGCTGGTGACCAATCGTCGATCTGGACTGGCGTGGTAGACCTCGGCCGGATCGTCACTCGCCCTGGGTCGCGGCCGTCGTACTGTCGTAGGTCTTCTCGACCAGAACCAGCGCATCGCGCAGCCGCGCCAGGCGGTCGGCGGGCACCAATTCGACCTCGGCCGCCAAGTCGGTCAGCTGCCGCTCGGCCTCGTCCAGGGCGTCAGCCATGTCCGCGATCCATTGGCGTTCGGAGGGGTGGCGGTATTCACCCGTCCAGCGCCCACGAAACTCGGCGAAAAGCGCGTCTGCCCGATTCCATAGCGCTTCGGCGCGCGCCTGAGGGCTGAGTGCCCGCTGGGCTGCAAGGGTGCGCTCCGTCTCGCGCTGCCAGGCATCGAGCGCCGCAGTCGCTGCGCGCACGGCGGTGTCATGCTCAACCGGCAGGTTGGCGTGGGCGATGGTCAGCAGCCCCTCTAGCACCTCATCCACCGCCGCCACGTAGCGCGTGCACAGCCCTAGCCGGCGCGTCGCCACTGGCTGGTCAGCCACTTCTCGGGTCCAAGCGTGTTGCAGCCCGTCCAACACGCTCGCCATGGTCGCGGACTGTTCTGCCCGGCCGCCCGATCGGCGCGCCAATTGGATTTCGTCCATCTCCGCACGGAAGAACTCGACGAATCCTTGGACGGCGCCGATTTCCTCGGCCACCGACCGCAGGTGGATGCCGGCGCTGACCGGCCGCAGCGCGAGCGCCAACGCTTCCAAATCATTGGTCATTTCGCGCAGTCGTTGCACATCGCGATCGCGACGCGCCTGCCCCGCGAAATGCCGCACATAGCGGTGCAACACCAGCCGCGCCCGGCTGGTCAAGCGGCTCGCACGCCGGTCATTGGTTCCGGCTGCCGCCTGGATTTGTGCGACCGCACCACGTTCGTGCGTGTACTCGTCCAATCGGCGCTCGACGATGCCGAGCAGCGATTGCCAGCGCCCTTGACTCTGACCTGCATTCGCCTGGGCCAACGATTGGACTTGCCGCATCCCGGCGATGAGCCGATCCAACCCCGGCAGGTCGCGCGTCAACCGTACATGGCCGGCGTAGCGCAGCAAGTAGTCGTCGTGCAGCTGGTTGGCGGCGCGCGCCAACGCCGCGATCGAGTGCGCTTGCCCACTTCCGCGCGACGGCGCAAGCGATGGGCCTTGATCTTGGGCGGCGGGCAGGGCGATGACCGGCTCCGTGCGGTGCCTCCGCGCGCATAGCATGGCGCACGCGCCAGGGCTCCGCAAGGTTTGGCGCTTCGAACTGCGTTGGCGCGCCCGGACTCTGCACCGTTCGGGGTACAAAAACGTCACAGAATCATGGATCTGAACAATGGGGGGGATCGTCCGGGCGACTTGGATTGCGAACGTGTCCGAGTCGGACGCCAGCGGAATTGCGGTCCGCGGAATTCACTGTCGCCAGAACATGGTTTTCTATTCGTTCTAAGATGTTGAACAATGGGGAGAGGCGTTCAACCCTGCGCGGTAGGATGTGTACGGCGGCCGTCCGACCCCTGTCCGAGCGATCCGGCTCAGGGCAGCCTGTGGCATCCCGCCTGGCGGCATTGCCCATTAATATCAGCAGTATGAACAATGGGGGGGATCGCTCAAGGAGGCGGAAGCGCCAGTGTCCGACCCCGCAGGCACGGCTGGCGCGCCGAGTCTGCCCCTTTGCGCGGGATGCGCCTATACTGCGCGGCCCTGCGCGTTCGGCGCGCGCTTCGAAGCAGGCGACCCATGGACCTCACGCTGCAAGATACCCACCAGATGATTCAGGAGACGGCCAAGGCCTTCGCAGACAAGGAGTTGCTGCCGGCAGCGCAAAAGATCGACAAGGAGGGAGTCTTTCCGTCCGAAAAGGTGGCCAAGATGGCGGCGCTCGGCCTGATGGGGATGGCCGTGCCCGAGCAGTACGACGGCGCCGGGCTCGACACGCTCGCCTATGCCCTCGCCATGGAGGAAATCAGCCGCGGCTGTGCATCATGCGGCGTCATCATGAGCGCGCACAACTCGCTGGTGTGCGACCCCATCAAGCTGTTTGGCAACGCCGACCAGAGGCGTCGATTCCTGCCGCCGCTCGCCACCGGCCGCCGCATTGGTTGCTTCGCGCTGAGCGAGCCCGGATCGGGTTCGGACGCCGCCGGCATGCGCACCACGGCGATCCGCGACGGCGACCACTACGTCGTCAACGGCACCAAGAACTGGATTACCAATGGCCAGGAAGCGCAGACATGCGTGCTCATCGCCCACACCAACCCGGCCGAGCGCCACCGCGGCATCAGCGCCCTGGTCGTCGACCGGCTGGAGTCGCCGTACGGCATCGGCAAGGTCGAGGACAAGTTCGGCATCAAGGGTAGCTCGACCACCAGCTTGGTATTCGAGGACACGCGGGTGCCGGTCGCCAACCTGCTCGGTCAGGAGGGCGACGGTTTCAAAGTGGCGATGGTCACCTTGGATGGGGGCCGCATTGGCATAGCTGCCCAGGCGCTTGGCATCGCGCGCGTCGCCTTCGAGGAGGCCCTTCGCTACAGCCGTGAGCGCTCGGCCTTCGGCAAAGTCATCGGCGACTTCGGCGCCATCCAGGAGATGTTGGCCGACATGGCGACCGACATCGAGGCGGCGCGCTTGCTCATCTGGCGGGCAGCGACGGCCAAGGATGCCGGGCAGAAGTACGGCAAGTTCTCGGCGATGGCCAAGCTCCATGCCAGCGAGACGGCGGCACGCGTCTGCCACAAGGCGCTGCAGATTCACGGCGGCTACGGCTACGTCAAGGACTACAACGCCGAACGCCATGTGCGCGATGCACGCATCACCGAGATCTACGAGGGCACGAGCGAGATCCAGCGCTTGGTCATCGCCCGTGAAACCCTGAGCGAATACGCGGCGATGGCGTAGGCGGAGCCGACAGTATGCAGTTCGAGCCCAACGACGCTGATCTTCGCATCACCGAACTCGCCCGGTCCGCCGCGCGCGACCATCTGGCCCCACGTGCGATGCAGACCGATGCAGGCGTTTTTCCAGCTGAAAACATCGGCGCGCTCGGGTCAATTGGGCTGCTCGGCATCAAGATCGATCGCCACTACGGTGGGTTGGGTGGCAGCAACCTGGCATACGTGCTGGCGATTCGCGAACTTGCCGCGCAGTGCGCCTCGACGACCGTCGCAGTGGCCGTGACCAACATGGTCGCCGACATGATCGCCCGCTTCGGCACCGACGACCAGAAAGTTCGGCACCTTCGCAACCTGGTCAGCGGAGCGTACCAGGCCGGCAGCTTTGCGCTGTCGGAGCCCGGAGCAGGGTCCGACGCCGCAAGCCTGCAAACCCGCGCGGAACGGCGCGGCGACGACTGGGTGCTGAACGGCACCAAGCTGTGGATCACCTCCGGCGACGTCGCGGGCGTGACGCTGGTGATGGCCAAGACCGATCCCGGCAAGGGCGGGCGCGGCATCACGGCGTTCCTGGTCGAACCGGGCACTGCGGGCTTCTCGGTCGGGCGCCATGAGGAGAAGCTCGGACTGCTCGGGAGTAGTACGGTTTCACTGGCTTTCGAGGACGTGGTGGTGCCGGACGCTGCGCGGATTGGTGCCGTGGGTCAAGGTTTCGAGATCGCCATGACGGCCCTGGACGGCGGTCGCTGCGGCATCGGCGCGCAGGCCAGCGGCATGGGCTACACCGCGCTGCGCGAGACCAGTCGCATTCTGTCCGCGCGGGCAGGCCAGGACAAGGCACTTGGCACCGATCAGAACGCGCAGTTCCGGTTGGCAGATATGGCCGTGCGCCTCGACGCGGCGTGGTTGCTGGTGCAGCGCGCCGCGTGGTTGCGCGACCAGGGCAGCAAGATGACCAAAGAGGCCGCGATGGCCAAGGTCGCCGCGAGCGAGGCCGCCAATTTTGCCTGCCAGACCGCGATGCAGTTGGCCGGGCCGGATGCGTTCGACGCCGGCAGCACGATTGCGCGGGTGTGGCGCGACGTGCGCGTCAGCCGCATCTACGAAGGGACGAGCGAGATCCAGCGGTTGGTGATCGCGCGCAGCTTGGCCGCCGCCCTGTGATTCCGAGCGAGGTGAACCGATGAGCGACACGAACGCCGCCACCCACAACCTTTCGCGCCGCGGCCGCGTGCTGGTCGGCAAGGTCGGTTTGGACGGCCACGACCGCGGCGCCAAGGTGGTGGCCCGGGCCTTGCGCGACGCGGGTCTCGAGGTCATCTACACCGGCCTGCACCAAACGCCCGACATGATCGTGCACGCGGCCATCCAAGAGGACGTGGACATTGTCGGGTTGTCGATCCTGTCGGGCGCGCACAACACGCTGGTGCCCAAGGTCATCGAGGGCCTGCGGGCGCGCGGTGCGGGCGACGTGGCGGTGTTCGTCGGCGGCATCATTCCCGACGGCGACCTGCCCGGGCTCAAGGCGGCAGGGGTGGCCGCGGTTTTCACTCCCGGCGCTTCGCTGGATGCCATCGTGGTGCAGGTCCGCAACTGGTTGGCCGAGCGTGGCATTGCGTTGGTCGATAGCCAGTAGCGTGTGAGGTCGCCATGCGTTTCGATCCCACCGAAGATCAGCGCCTTGTCGTCGGGGGCGTTGCCAAGCTTGCGCGGTCCTTGCGCGCCTCAGCTGCTCGCCGCGACGCCGAGGGCGCGCCGGACCCAGCAGCCTTGGCCGCCATGCGCAGCCTGGGGGCCTTCGGCTTGCTCGTCCCCGAATCCGCCAACGGTCTGGCCGTCGATGCGGCAACGTGGGTGTTGGCGCTGCAAGAAATCGCCGCCGCCGACGCAGGCCTGGCCCTCGGTGTCGCCGAACACGGGCTTGCGGCGCGCCTGATTGCCGTGTGTGGCGATTTGCCACTGGCCAAGGCCGCAGCCGAGGGCCGCGCGCTCGGCTGCATCAGTCTTGCGGGGCCGCACAACCACTTGGACGACGATTCGCCGGGCCTTGCTGCAACGTTGACGGACGGCGCATGGCAGTTGTCGGGCGCCACCGGCTGGGCTGCGCTGACCCTGCGCGCCGAGTTCGCCATCGTCCGCGCGAGACCTGCGGGAGCGCTTTTGCACGTCGCGCTGGCTGGGACAGGTGTCGTGCGCTCCAGGCTGGATCGCCAACTGGGCCTGCGCGCTTCAGCGGGTGGAGCGATGCAGTTCGACGGCGCAGCCGCCCGCTTGTTGCCCTGTAACGCCGACGCCGAGGTCGCGAACCTGCGGGCCTGGCTGGCCCTGTCCATCGCGGCCATTTCCGTTGGCGTCGCTCGAGCGGCTGCCGTGGCGGCAGGCCGCTACGCAGACGAACGCATCCAGTTTGGTGCGCCGATCTCGAGGCTACAGCCGGTGCAGTGGCACGTCGCCAACAGCGCGCTGGACATCGATTCCGCGGCGCTCTTGGTCGGCAGGGCGGCTGCGCTCGTCGATCGCGACGGCGCTGCCCCGCGACCCCTGACTCCGGCCACGACCGCGGCCATCTGGCAGGCCAAAGCCGCCGCGGGCACTGCCGCCGTGCAGGTGAGCGACCGCGCCATCCAGATCCACGGTGGCTATGGGTACACGCGCGATTTCCCAGTGGAGCGCGCGTACCGCGACGCGACGCTGCTGCAGGTATTGCACGGAACGCCGAGCGCCGTGAAGGTGCGCACAGCCCAGTGGTTGGCCAGCCAAGCGGCGTGATCGGCTACATACAGTTGGCTGCGAGGCATTTGGCCAGATCTTCGACCTTGCCCTTGGTGCCGGGCGACGCGCTGCCGATGCAGCTTGCGCGGCACGGTGTGTCCTTGCAGGCGACGTAGCACGTGACGACCTTGAGGCATTCCGGGTCCTGATTGCACGCAAAACCCTGCATGGGGCACTGCTGGACCGCGCAGGAGGTCAGGCACGCCGAATCGGTGGCGCCGCACACCGGCTTGGCGTCGGCAATGGCTTCCATTGCCGTTTCCGCCGCAACCTCAGCCGCCGCAGCCTCGTGGCCTTGCGCGTCCTCGGCGGCACCGGCGACGTCTTCGACGCTGCCTTGTGCGCTGTCCGCCGCGCGCGCAGCGCCCCCCCGGGTGCAGCGCCCCCCCACGCACGCCCACCCGGGTGCGCACTGGTCAGTCGCCGAGCATGCATACGTGTAGCTCTGCACCGGCACGGATGAATTGCACGCCCATGTGGCTGCAACGGCGGCCAGCCACCTGCAACGGGTGCCCATCAGAACCACCCCGCCAATGCCAAGCCCTCGGGCCACGCCGCGACGTGCACGCGCGGTCTGGTTGCCTCGTCGCCCGACCCCATCCACCACAGCAGGCCCGCCAGCGCCAGCGCGCCGCCCGCCCCCGTTGCCGCTGCCGCCCACGTCTTGCGCCGGCCGATGGCGTCCGCGCGCTCGAAGGCCGAGCGCTGCGTGGTTCCGGTGACCCAGCCGTCGTCATTGCGCCGGTCGGTGTCGCCCTGCAACGCACCGTCGTCGGCCACCGCCAGGCCGAGCGCGATGCCGCCGCCGACGGCCACCGCGCCACCCATTGCCGCCAGCACCCACGGGCCACGCAGGGGCCGCGGTGTCGGTGCAACCACGGCCGGCGCGGCCACGGCAGGCGGTGCCGACTCTTGGGGCGCCGCCTCGCGCCCTGGCGTTGGCGCCTGTGGTTTTGGCGTGGGAGTGGGTGACGCGGACGCTGGCGAGGTCGGCGCTGGCGCTGCGGGTTGTGGGGGCGGGACTGCGGCGGGTGGCGCCGGCGCGACGTCCACCGGTCTTTGTGCGGCCACATGATCGCGCAACCGAGCGGCGCGCAGGCGGGCCTCTTCGCGCGCCCCGGCGTCGGTCTCGACGGCGGCGCACGCTTCGTAGCGTTGCAACGCCTCGCGGAAACGGCCTGCCCGGTCCCAGGCGCGGGCGGCGTTGAAAAGCAGCGCCGGACGCCTGGCCAGTTCGTAGGCGCGGTCATACAGTTGCGCCGCGAGTTCGAAATCGCCCGACTTGTAACGGCGGGCTGCTGTTTCGGCGATCGACTCAGCTTCCGCGGTGGCCGCCGCCGGCTTGGCCGCCTGTGCGGACGTGGGCGTCCATGCGGCGATTGCGCCCGCCAGGGTGACGGTGGCCAGCGTCCACCTTCCAGAATTGCGCGTGCGGTGTCGCACATCACCCCCCGTGCCTGCCCGCGAGCGATGGTAGGGCGCCGCTGCGCCGCTTGTCCAGCGCCGGTGGACCCTCGGCCCGCGCCATTGCGCTGCAATTGACGTTGCTGGCCGCGTCGCCGGGCCTGGTGGCCCCGACGGACAGTGCGACCGACCTGGGCGTCTCTGCGGCTGCCGGCTGGGTGTCGGCGCACGAGGCCATGGCGACCGCGACAGCCACGCGCGCAGCCGTGAAAGAGAGCAACAAATCAGATGCATGACGAGGTTCGCCGCGGCGTCGCGGCTGCACGCTCCCGCACAGCGATGGAGCCGGGCGCGCCTCCCTGCGCAGGCCGAGGGCACCCCGGGGCAAAGCCCTGCTCGACGCTTGGGTTGATTGCCTCCAGCGGGACATCGCGTCGCCCGTGCGCCCCGGCACGCCCAGGTCGCGCCGCGCGGATTGCGGCTCGCTGTCATCGCTTGGCCACGACACGGGCGAATGGCGCTTGATCTCGATCCGGCCCCGGCGTAACGTCGCCGCCAGCCCGACGTCGGCGCCACCCTCGGGCGAGTCCTCGCGCTGGCGCGGCACGCGCGCCGCCCGCGTTTCCACCCGCGCCGATCCGGCCGCGCTGCCGGTGCCCAGTTGGAGGAGCCCATGCCCACCAAATCGCCATCGTCGCCCCGTGTGGCTGCGCTCGTCGGCCCTTACCTGGCCGGCAAGACGTCGCTGCTCGAGGCGTTGCTGCACCACGCGGGGGCAACTGCGCGCAAGGGCAGCGTCAAGACCCGCGACAGCGTCGGTGACGCCTGCATGGAGGCCCGCGCCCGCGGCATGTCCACGGAACTGTCGATCGCCTCGTGCGAATACCTCGGTGAGTCGTGGACGTTCGTCGACTGCCCGGGGTCGGTGGAGTTCCAGCAGGACGGGCTGAACGCCCTGCAGGTCGCCGACATCGCCGTGGTGGTCGTCGACCCCGAACCAGCCAAGGCTCTGTGCGCCGCGCCGATCCTCAAGCTTTTGGACGAGCGCAAGGTGCCGCACGTGCTCTTCATCAACAAGTGTGACCAGCAAGGCGTAGGCGGCAAGATCAACGAGCTGTTGTCAGCGCTGCAGTCGGTCAGCGACCGGCCACTGGTGCTGCGCGAACTGCCCATCAAGGAGGGCGCCAATATCACCGGGTTCGTCGACCTGGTCAGCGAGCGCGCGTGGGGCTACAAGCCGCACGAAGACGCTCAGCTGGCCAAGATGCCCGACGGGGTGCTGCCGCAAGAGGGCGATGCCCGCCGCGAGATGCTCGAACACCTCGCCGACTTCGATGACCACCTGATGGAGGAATTGCTCGAGGACATCGCCCCGGCGACCGAAGAAGTGTACGCCAACCTCACCCGCGATCTGGCCGGCGATCTCATCGTGCCGGTCCTTTTCGGCAGCGCCGAGGAAGATCACGGCATCCGGCGTCTCTTCAAGATGCTGCGCCACGAGGCACCCGGCGTCGCTGAAACGGCGGCCCGCCTCGGCGTCGCCGACGAGCCAGTGATCGTGCAGGTATTCAAGTCCGTGCACGCCCAGCACATCGGCAAGCAGAGCATTGCGCGCATTTGGCGCGGAGAAGTGCAAGACGGCCAGTTCCTCGGGCCCAACCGGGTCAGCGGCGTGCAGCGGCTGTTTGGCGCGCAGCAGAAGAAGCAGGCCAAGGGCGGCGCGGGCGAGGTGGTCGCGCTTGGTCGCATGGACGACGTGCAAACGGGACAGGCGCTGGCGCCGGGCCGGCTGGTGCCGCACCCGTGGCCCGCACCGATGCAGCCGTGTTTCAGTTTCGCCGTCAAGACCTTCAAGCAGGGCGACGACGTCAAGCTCGGCACGTCGTTGCTCAAGATCTCCGAAGAGGATCCCTCGCTGCGCTACGAGCAGTCGGCGGAGACCCACGAGATGGTGCTGTGGGGCCAGGGCGAGATCCACCTGCGCAATGCCATCGAGCGGCTCAAGAACCGCTTTGGCGTCGAGGTCAAGGCCGACCGCGCACAAATCCCGTACAAGGAGACGCTGCGCAAACCGGTGATGAACCAGCACGGCCGCTACAAGCACCAAACCGGCGGCCATGGCGCGTTCGGCGACGTGTACATCGACATCAAGCCGGTGGCGCGCGGTCAGGGCTACAGCTTCAGCGAAACCGTGGTCGGCGGTGCCGTGCCTCGCCAGTTCTTTTCGTCGGTCGACAACGGTGCCCGCGAATTCTTGAAACAGGGTCCGCTCGGCTTTGAGCTGGTGGACATCGCCGTCACGCTGACCAACGGCAGCTACCACGCGGTCGATTCGAGCGACATGGCGTTCAAGGCCGCCACGCGCATCGCCATGACCGAGGGCACGCCGCTCGGCGCTCCCGTTCTGCTGGAGCCAGTGGTCACGGTCGAGGTCAGCGTGCCAAGCGACTACACCGCCCGCGCCCAACGCATGGTCACCGGTCGCCGTGGCGGGCAGATCCAGGGCTACGACGCCAAGGCCGGCTGGAACGGCTGGGACGTCGTCAACGCCCTGGTCCCGTTGGCCGAGATCGCTGATCTCATCCTCGAACTGCGCTCGCTGACCATGGGCGTGGGCTCGTTCACCTGGGCGTTTTCGCACCTGGCCGAGCTCGACGGGCGCGAGGGCGAGCAAGTGGTCAAGGCCCGCAAGGCGGCGCTCGGCGCGGCCAGTTGATCGCGTGAGGGACGTCGCGCAGACACGCACCTGGCTTTCAGTCCTGTGGCTCGCCGTTGCGACGGTGCCTTCGGGTCCTGCCTACGCCGAGTCGTTTGCGCACAGCGCGCAGGCGTGGGCTGGGGCGTTCTTCCAAGGGCCGCTGCGCGGCGACCTGTTTTTCCAGGGCGACCTGCACTACCGCGTCTCCGATCAGGGGGCGCCGGCGACCGCCATCGTCCGACCCGCGATCGGCTGGCTGCTGGCGCCCGGCGTCACCGTCACGTTGGGTTATGCCTACACGCCTTCGTGGCCAGCGCCCGGCGTCAAGGCGGTGGGCGAGCACCGCGCCTGGCAACAAGCACAAATCGACCAGCCGGTGCTCAACGGGGCGCTGCGCGTGCAATGGCGGTCGCGGTTGGAACAGCGGTCGCGGCCCGCGACCAGTGAGGCAGTTGGCCTGCGCTTCCGCCAGTTCGTGCGGTGGACCCGGCCGCTAGGCGAACGCTGGCTGCTGACCGCTTGGGACGAAGTGTTCGTCGGCCTGAACCGCACCGATTGGGGGCAGTTGCTGGGGTTCGACCAGAACCGCGTGTTCATTGGCATCGGCGCCCACGTGGTGCCAATGACCTTCCGGGTCGAGGCCGGCTACTTCAACCTCGCGCGGCGCACGCCGCCGGGCAAAGCGGACGGGATGATCCACGCGGCGATGGTCAACCTCTTCGTCAATTGGTGAGTTTCGGGCCGCGACGTGTCCGCAGCTGGCCGCGGGCTGCGGCCGACGAAGGCGATGGGCGATCGCCCCCCTCGATCGCCCCCCCCCATTGTTCAGATCCATGAAGTCGAACGGTTTTCGTCCAAGCGCGCCACAGGATCGTCGCGCAGACGTGCGCTATCCGATGCCGGCGCGCAATAGCCGTCCCAAGCCCGAATGGGTTGGCCGAGGTGGTAGAACATCGCGTCCACGCTCGGCATGTCCAGCACCGTGCCCAGGAATGGTTCGCCAACCGAGATGCGACCGGTGTAGCCTTCCGGTTGGCCGATCGCCAACGCCGCACAGCGGGTCACGCCGCGCAGCGCCTCGGCCGGCGACAGGTGACCCAGCAAGACCGCCAGTTGCAGCAGCAAGGTCAGGCTGGTGGTCATCGACGACCCTGGATTGCAGTCGGTGGCCAACGCCACGCGGGCGCCTGCGTCGACCAAGGCACGCAGTGGTGCGAGCGGGGCGCGCAAGAATACGCTGGTCAACGGCAGGCCAACCGCCACCGTGTCCGAGGCCGCGAGCGCCGCAATGCCCTCGGCCGAAGTCTGCAAGAGGTGTTCGACACTTGTGGCACCCGCGCCGATCGCCCAGGGCAGTCCGCCGATGTCGGCAAACTCGTCCACGTGGGCCTTGAGTCCGAGCCCCAACTCGCGCGCCTTCTGGGCGATGCGCTTGGCGTGGTCGACACTGAAGTACCCACTCTCCACGAACACGTCCACGAACGCCGGCGGGTGGGCGTGAGCGGCCATCGCGGGTAGCAGTTGGCCGCATACGCGATCCACGTAGCCCTCTGGGTCGGCCTTGCATTCCGGCGGCACGGCATGGGCTGGCATGGCGGTCGCGATCAACTCGACATTGCCCGCAAAACGGGCACGCAAGGCCGCGACGGCATCGAGGATCTTGAGTTCCGACTGCAAATCGAGGCCATAGCCGGTCTTGATCTCCACGACGCGTGCGCCTTGATCGCATAGCGACCGCAGCCGCACCGTGGCCGCTTCCACCAGTTCGGGCACAGTCGCGCTACGCGTCTGCGCCACTGTGTGCGCGATGCCGCCGCCCTGGCGGGCGATTTCGTGGTAGGAGACGCCGCTCAAGCGCTGCACGAACTCGTGGCTGCGGTCACCCGCGAACACCAGATGGGTGTGGCAGTCCACAATCCCAGGCATCAGCGTCCGACCCCCGAGGTCGAAGGTCGCATCGGCGGTCGGCCGGCCCGGTGCGCCGCGCTGGCCCAACCACACCACCTGCCAGCCGCCCTCCAGGCCGAGGCAAACGACCAGTTCGGCGTCGCTGACCACACCGAGTGCCTGCAGCGTGGACAACGGCCCGCGCTCTGGGCCAGCACAAGTCAGCAATTGCCCGATGTTGGTCAGGCAGACCCGGCGCCGGGGCAGCGGGCCAGTCGGGCGAGGGGTTCGACTCACGGTTGCGCCGCCATCGGAATGGCCAAGCCGTTGTCGCGCGCACAATCCAGCGCCTTTTCGTAGCCGGCGTCGGCATGGCGCAAGAGACCCATTGCGGGGTCGCTGGTCAGCACCCGTTGCAGGCGGGCGGCGGCCTGTGGCGTTCCGTCGGCGACAATGACGACGCCAGCGTGTTGCGAATAGCCCATGCCGACACCGCCGCCGTGGTGCACGCTGACCCAACTGGCGCCGTTGACCGCGTTGACCAAGGCGTTGAGAAACACCCAGTCCGACACGGCGTCGCTGCCGTCCTTCATGCCTTCCGTTTCGCGGTTGGGGCTGGCGACGCTGCCGCAATCGAGGTGGTCGCGGCCTATGACGATCGGCGCCTTGACGCGGCCCGAGGCGACAAGGTCGTTGAGAATCAGCCCGGCCCGCGCCCGTTCACCATATCCCAGCCAGCAAATGCGCGCCGGCAAGCCCTGGAATGCGATGCGCGGCGCCCCTTGGGTCAGCCATTGATGCACCCCCGCGTTGCCGGCGAACGCTTCGATCAGTGCGGCATCGGTCACGGCGATGTCCGCTGGGTCGCCCGACAACGCCACCCATCGAAACGGACCGCGGCCCACGCAGAACTGCGGGCGAATGTACAGGGGCACGAAACCCTGGAACGAGAATGCGCGCGCCGGATCGAGCCCGCCGACCACCGCCTCGCCGCGCAGGTTGTTGCCGTAGTCGAACACATGGACGCCGCGGTCCGCAGCCTCCGCTATGCGCTCGGTGTGCTCGACGATGTCGGTACGCACGCGCGCAACCCACGCCTCAGGGTCGGCCGTCCGGGCCGCGCTCGCCTGTTCGAGCGTCACGCCCTCGACATGGTAGCCGTGCAGCGGATCGTGGGCGCTGGTCTGATCGGTCATCAAGTCCGGGTCCAAGCCGCGATCGCGCAACCGCCGCAGCAGGGCCAGCGCAGTGCCCTGGACGCCCACCGACCGCGCCCTGCCCTGCCTTGCATAGGACCGCGCCCGGTCGATGGCGTCGTCGAGGTCGGTCGCGCACTCGTCCAGATAGCGGGTGTCCAAACGGCGACCGATGCGCACCGGGTCCACTTCGGCGCACAGCGCCACGCCACCCGCCAGCACGACCGCCAAAGGTTGTGCGCCGCCCATGCCGCCCAGGCCTGCCGTCACCGCCCACTTGCCGCGCAGCGGTTGCCGGTTGTCGAAGCCATGTTCGCGGCTGTAATGTTGGCGGCCTGCCTCGGCGAAGGTCTCGTAGGTGCCCTGAACGATGCCTTGCGTGCCGATGTAGATCCAGCTGCCGGCCGTCATCTGGCCGAACATGGCCAGACCCTTCGCATCGAGTTCGCGAAAGTGCTTCCAGGTTGCCCAATGTGGCACGAGGTTGCTGTTGGCGAGCAGCACGCGCGGCGCGTCCTCGTGGGTGCGCAGGACGCCCACCGGCTTGCCGGACTGCACCAGCAGCGTCTCATCGCCCCCCAGATCGCGCAGCGTCGTGGCAATCGCGTGAAAGCTCGGCCAGTCGCGCGCGGCCCTGCCAATGCCGCCGTACACGACCAAATCGGGCCAGTGTTCGGCCACGTCCGGGTCGAGGTTGTTGTAGAGCATGCGCAGCGCCGCTTCCTGCACCCAACCCCGGCACTGCATCTGCGTTCCCCGGGGCGCGCGGACTGGTTCGGGCGGCCGGCTTCGCGCAAATCGGTCCAACGGGGCGGCGAGGGTCATTGTCGGCTGGTTCGCGCCACCGGGCGCGGGTACGGGACGATCGCACGGCCGGCGCGTACAGGGCAACTGCGGCGAAGTGTGCATAATTACCACATGTGCTGCAAGATGCGACGATTCGCAATCCCCAACTGGAAACGCGAATGTTTTTGATACTTGCTCGTTGGCACGCATCTTGTATACTACCGGCCGGGGCGAGCACCGGCGCGCTGCGCCCACGGAGACGACCATGCATCTAATTCGTACGACCTTGGCGACGGCCATCGGCGCAGCGGCGGTGTCC
>VGRO01000002.1 GCA_016875335.1 Deltaproteobacteria bacterium
TAACCGCCGGCGCAAACCTGTCACCCTGAAGGTGCAGGTTTGCGCCGGTTTCCCCGGGAAACCTGAGTTAATTCGATCGCCAAGGATTCAGGACCTTTTTTTGGCGGTGGATCATGGCCGCGGGCGCGGTTGCCGGTTTTGCCTTTGGAGTTTAGGGTTTGCCGCTGACGCCGGGGCCGAGCCACGGGCACGCCGCTTTGCCGGCCGCCGCCGCCTGGACCAGGCCAAAGGTCAGGCCACTAGCCTTGTCATTCAACGGCTTTGCCGTCGCAACCAGCAACGCATGGACCTGGGCCTGGGGAAGGCCGGGGTTGCAGCCCACAAGCAGGGCCGCGGTTGCCGCCACGACGGGGACGGCCTGTGAAGTGCCCGCCAGCGAAGCCACCTTTGCACCAGGGAAGGCGCCGGCCAGGAAGGCGCCGGGAGCAACCAACTTGAGTTGCGCAGACCGGTTCGAAAAGCACGCCAGCTTGGCCGACGAGGTGGCACTGTCCGTGCACAGCTTGCCGTAGGTCTGGGCGCCGTAACTTGCTGCATACGTCGCGCCCACAGGGACAGCCGCAGTCAGGCACCCAGGGGTCGCGAGTTTGCCCGATGCGGCGTCGTTGCCAGCGGCGGCGAAGGTCAGGACACCCTTGCTGGAGAGGATTTTCAGGGCCTTGGCCGTGGTCGGGTCCCAGGCGTCGCATGGTCCGGCGAACACGTCGCTGCTGCCCAGGCTGAGGTTGAGGACGCGCACCTTGTGCAGCGCGACTTGGCCGATGAGCCAGTCGAGCCCGGCCAGCAGGTCCGACGTCGGCCCCGTGCCGTCCTTGCCGAAGACGCGAACCGCGACCAACCGCGCTTCCGGCGCGATGCCCGCCGGGGCCAGCTTGCCTGCGCCGACCAAGGTACTGGCGACATGCGTACCATGACCGTGGACATCGGCGGCGCTCGGGCCCTGCTTGCCGCCTCCCGGACAGCCGGCCTGCGAAAAGCACTGCTGGGCGACCACGCGACCGGCCAGATCCGGGTGCGCCGCGTCGACACCGCTGTCGATGAGGGCAATGCGCACGCCCGCGCCCGCCAAACCCAAGAGCGCCCGCGCTTTGGTCGCGCCGACAACCTGGCCGGCGGTCGCCTGGGTGCGCAATGTGCGGTCGGCGGTAACCGCTGCAACGCGCGGGTCGCCTGTGAGCCTGGCGAGCGCCGGCGGCGCGGCGCGCACCGCGAAGGCACCCAACTGCGGGTAGGCGCGCAGCAAGCGCCAGTCGCAACCTGGACCGAGCAACTGCGCAGCGACGGTCGCCGGGTCAGCCGCGACACCATCTGCGAGCAGAACGATCTGGTCGGTGCTCGCCGGGGCGCGCGGGTCGGCCCCCGGATCGCCTGCGACCGACCTGAGGCCCAAGTGCAGTTCGGTCGCGGCGCTTGGGGTTTGCGGCCCTGCCGACGGCTCAGGCGCGTGGTGCACTGCGCAGCCCCCTGTGGCAATGGCAATGGCTACGACGCCGGCCCGGTACCGCGAGGTGGACGACAATCTGGAGAAAACGCTGACCATGGCTGACTCCGCAGCGGCGCGATGCCGCGACGGGCCGGGGCCACGCAAGAAGTGTGCCAGCGCGAGTCGGTCGATAACTGCCTGATGAGGTTGACTGTTTTTCCGCCCTTGGGCGCGCTTGTCTCACTTTTGGTTCGGGTGATTCTGAGACCAAATGTGAGACAAAACTGAGACACCAATGGTTTCAGTAGGTTCTACTGCACGACGTCGATCCACAGCGGCAGGCCATCTGCGGGCCCCTCGTCGACCTCAAACGCGGCGCCCAGTTCCGCCACTGCGCGCTCCGTCCTGCCTGGGTCGCGACCGTGCACCAAGGCGAGCCGTTCGCCGACGCGCACGACCGCACCGGGCCGGTGCAGCAATACGAAGCCGACCGCCGGGTCCACGTCGTCGCTGGCCCTGTCGCGGCCGGCGCCCAAGCGCACCGCGGCCAGCCCGACCTGCAAGGCGTCGAGCCGCGCGACCGTACCGCTGCGTTGGGCGCGCACCTCGCGCACGATCGGCGCGCGGGGCAGGACCGCCCATGGATCGTCGCACACCCGGGCATCGCCCTTCTGGGCACGCACGAGGCGAGCAAAGCGGTCGAGCGCCGAACCGTCCTCGAGGGCCCGGGCGATGCGCGCCTCACCGCCAGCCAGGTCGGCAACGACGCCGGCCAGCCGCAGCATCTCGCCGCCCATGCGCACCACCAACGCGCGGGTGTCGGCCGGCCCGCCACCGCGCAGGACCTCAATCGACTCCGCGATCTCCAGCGCATTGCCAATGTGCGTGCCGGTGGGACGGTCCATCGCGGTCAACAGGGCCGTGCAGTTGCGGCCCGCAGCCTGGGCGGCGCGGACCATGGCCTGCGCCAGACGCAAGGCGTCGGCCCGGTCCTTCATGAAGGCGCCGGAACCGACCTTGACGTCGAGCACCAGGCTGCCGGCGCCTTCGGCCAGTTTCTTGCTGAGGATCGAGGCGACGATGAGCGGGATCGACTCGATGGTGGCCGTCACGTCGCGCAAGGCGTAGAGCTTGCGATCCGCAGGGCAGATGCGGTCGGTCTGGCCGATGAGGCAGGTGCCCACCTCCGCTGTGATGCGCGCGAAGGACGCCAAGTCGAGCCGCACGTCGAACCCGGGAATCGCTTCGAGCTTGTCGAGCGTGCCGCCGGTGTGGCCCAAGCCGCGGCCCGAGATCATCGGCACTGCGACCCCGCATGCCGCCACGGCGGGAGCAAGCGGGATCGACACCTTGTCGCCGACGCCGCCGGTCGAGTGCTTGTCGGCGGTCGGCCGGTCCAGGTGGTCCCAGGTGACCACATCGCCCGAGTGCTGCATCGCGTCGAGCAGCGCCGCTGTCTCGGCGTCGTCCATGCCGCGAAAAAGCACGGCCATCGCGAAGGCCGCCATCTGGTAGTCGGGCACGTCGCCCCGGGTGTAGCCGGCGACCAGATCGCGGATTTCGGCAGGCGTCAACGCACCGCCGTCGCGTTTGCGTGCGATGAGTTCCACGGCGCGCAGGCTCATGCGGACTCCGGCTTGCGGTCAGATGGGGCGGCAAAGCGACGGGACGGGCGGGTCAGCCGGCGTTCTGCCAACGCCGTTCGCGTGCAGCCTTGCGGTCCGCCGCCTGTGCCGAGTCGAGCTTGGCGCGCAGGGTCGCAATCTCGTGGAAGCTGGCGACGAGGCGCTCGGTCAACTGGGGCAGAAAGGCGCCCGAAACGAAGAGGCGTGGCGGCTGGTATCCGGCGGGCTGGCGGTCGTCTGCCGGCAGGTGGTGCCGTGCCGCAAGCGCCTCGACCTCGGCGTCGAGCGCGGCGACGACCGACCAGACCAGCGGGAATTCGCGTAGCGTGGGCTTGCTGTCCTTGGGCGCCGGCATCTGCGCCACGGAGAGCAGCCACGGGCCAGGCCAAGCCAGTTCGCGCTCGACGCGCGCCGCCGCAACCTTGCCCTGTTGGGTCGCGGCGGAGCGCAATTGGCGCAGCTCGTCGTCGGCAATGAGGTCGGCGGACTCAGCGGCCACGAACCGCCTCCGGATCTCAGCTTCGACGTAGGCCGGAACGTGCTCGGCGATCAGGCGCACGATCGCGTCGGCAGTTTCGCGCAGCCTGTGCTCAGCCGCGGTCAACTCCGCCTGCGCCATGCCTGGTGGATCGGTCTGGGGCTCTGCCTGGGGGGTGGCCATCGCGCCTCGGCCGCGCGTGCAGCGCGCAACCGCTATTTGCACACGGCCGAACTCGAATTGGCAAGGGGGCTCAGGTAGCACGGGGTGATGCACGGCGCGCCTTGGGCCTGCCACATCGCGCCACCCTTGGGGTCGGCCGGGTTCTTCTTGGCCGCACATGCGCTGCCCGACTGGTAGCACTGCTGCAACACCGGCGCCTCAAAACCCACCTCCTTGTTGGGCCAATGGATGCGGCCGACGTACCACATGTCCACGGGCTTGAGTTCCTGGTTGGCCAACTCGACGACCTGTTTGCCCAGGACGTAGATGCGCACGGTCGCAAAGCTCTTGCCGAAACCAAAGTCGTTCCAGTAGTGGACGCCCACCGCGTACTGTACCGGGCTTTCGGCGACGCCCTGCGGCGCGTTGAGGTTGACGTTCTCCGGTCCTGCGCCATCGGTGTCGTCCAGGTCAAGGCGCGCATCGTCGTCCTCGGTCGCGGCGCTGCCCCACTTGGGCGTGGCGTTGAACCAGAAGGCGTCGAAGGGTGTGCTGAACCACGGGTCGGGGGTGCCGTCGCAGTCCTGATCGGGGCCCTGCGCCAACGGGTGCGCGAAGTGCAGGTCGAGATCAGCGCCGACGCCCTGGCCCTTGTCGGTCTCGTCGGGGTCGGCCGGGGTCTTCCAGAGCAATTCGACGTGCAAGGCCTGGCTGGGCACAGCGATCACCTTCTGGACCGCGGGGTTGCACGACTTGACCGGCGGGTTGCTGTCGTCCCACACGTCAAGCCAGAATTCATATTCGCCGGCCACGTTGGTCTGGAAAGTCGGATTCGGTGTCTTGTTGTTGGGCACGAACGTCTGCTGGCTGCCAGGGGGCTGTGCTTTGATTTTCCACTCGTATTTGGTGATCGACCCGCCGCCGGGGGCGATCGACCCATCGCCTTTGAGGTGCAGAACCGTCTGCGGTATCACCTGTTCGCCCTCCTGCACGAAGATCTTGGCCTCGGGGCAATTCTTCACAACGCAGACGCCGGTGAATTTCAGCTGGACCGGCGATGCGTTCGATACGACCTCGACGCTCGCCACGTCGGGCACTTTCGACTGGGTGGCCGGGTCCTCGACCGACAGGGCCGCAGGCGTATAGCTTGCCTGCAGCTCGAATTGGCCGTTGGGATCGAGCGCCATAGGCGCCGCCTCGGTCGGGCCGGTCTTGGCATCGCCTTTGAACGCTTTCACGCCGCCCCAGTTGAGGGCATACGCCGAGCTGCCGCCGGCCTTGATCGCAAACGAGGTGATCGTCAGTTTTTCGGTGCCGCAGTTGGCCACCGTCAACGTCTGGGTCGAGACCTTGGCCAATTCGACCGCGCCGAAATTGACGGTCGGGCCCGGCTTGACGCTGATGCACGGCACCTTGCTATTTGCGGTGACCAGCACCGGCAAGCCGCCGACGAAGGTGCCGTCGTTGGAGAAGATGCGGATCTCGCCCTGCCGCTTCTTGTCGTCGGTTGGCTTGAACAACAGTTGCGTACTCTGGGCCGCGCCCGCGGCAATGACCAGCGGCGGGTCGAAGTTGGCCGCCGTCCCGCCCTTGTGGCTGGTGTTCCCGACGGTCAACGTGAACGACGGGTCGAGATTGACCTCGATCTTGCTGACGAAAAGCGTAGCGTCGCCCAGATTGGTGATCTGCAAGTCGCGGCTGGCGTCCTTGCCGATCTGCACGTAGGGGATGTCGATGAGGGTCGGCTGCGCCTTGATCTTGGGCTTGCCCGCGGTGGTGACCACCTCGAAGCACAGGTCGGTCTTGGCGTAATCGGCGGTTCCGCCAAGGCGCAGGCACACCTTTGCCGAACGCGCCTTGGTGTCGAACTGTTTGTAGCGGATGCGAAAACTCTCCTCGGTCACCACGCCTGCCGTCAGGGGCACGCCGGGCGGCACGACCCTGCTCCACTTGCCCTTCTTGTCGGCGCACGCGACCTGACCGGTGCCGTCGAAGCACTCCAGGGCCTTGGTGTCGGTTTCGTTGGGGCTGGCGGCCGTGTACTCCAAACGGATGTCGTCGATGCGCAGGGGCGCGGCCGTCGCCACCGAAATCGTGTTGCGGATGCGGAAGTCGATCGGCAGTTCCGCCCCGGGAGGCACGCCGCCCACCTGGATTTCGGTCTTCTCACCCTTGGCACCGGTCAACTGCTGGTTGGTGCCGCCGCGCCGCAAGTCGAGCTTGGCAAAGCACTCCAGTTGCCGGTTCGCCGAGCCGACGAGACATTTTTCAAGGCCGCCGCCCGCGCCCGATGGGCTGCCGCCCCCTGAGCCCGCGCCGGGATCCTCCCCGCACGCCGCGAACGCGACCCATGCCAATGCCAGGGCGCGCACAGATACGCGTCCACCAACCCCAAATCCATCCATGTCCACGACCGTGCGCGCGCCGAACGCGGCTTGGCGACGCAAACCGCTATCGTGCTGGATTGGCGGGGGCTTCGCAAGCGTGAAGGTCCGCGGCACAGGCGTCACGGCGCGATGGGCTTGACCTTGACCTTGGGCTTGCCGTCTTCGCTCGGTGGCGCGTCCTTGGGGGGCGGTGCCTTGCCGGCAGAGGGCGCGGGAGGCGGCGCCTTCTTGGCTGCCGGGTCTGGGGCCTTCGCCGGCGCGGGCGACGGGGCGCCCGGTGCAACTGGCGCGGGCGGCGCGGCCGGGGCGGGTGCCGACTCCGGCGTTGCGGGCTCAGGCAGGCCGATCGGCGGTGGGGCTTCGCCTGGCGCGAAATCTGGACAGCCATCGGCGTCTTCGTAGCCGTTCTTGCGTTCCGGCTGTTGCGGGCACAGGTCGTCCTTGTCGGCAATGCCGTCGCCGTCGTCGTCCAAATCGGGGCAGCCGTCGTCGTCGTCGCGACCGTCGTGGTCCTCCGGTTTGCGCGGGCACAGGTCCTTGGTATCGACGATGCCGTCACCGTCGTCGTCCAGGTCGGGGCAACCGTCGCCGTCTTCAAAACCGTCGCGATCCTCCGGCACCATCCTGCAGCGGTCGCGGACATCGGGCACGCCGTCATCGTCGTCGTCCGTGTCGGGGCAGCCGTCTGCGTCGGCGAAGCCATCCCTGTCTTCGGCTTGCGCCGGGCAGCGATCGACCTTGTCGTCCAGCCCGTCGCCGTCCACGTCGCTGGGCAGTTCGCCGGGCGAGAACTGCAGGCCGGCCAAGACGCGCACGCCTGCGGATCCGGCCCCGGCAGTCGGACTGCCGCCCACGCCGGCGAGGCCATGCAGCCACGGAAAGAAGCGCCAGCGCACGCTCGCCACCGCGTCGACGACGGCGGAACGGTCTGGAACGGTGGTGATGACGCCGACTGTGGCCCGCAGTTCGCCGCGAACGAGCAACTGGCCGTCCAGCAGCGTGTGGCCCGCGGCTGCCCAGATGTCTGCTGTGGACCCCGCGCGGAGCGCGACCACATCTGTGGTGTGGTCCAGCGTGCCGTCGCCCTTGAGCGGGTGCAGCCTGTGTTCTGCGGCAGCGGTCAGCCGCGCACCCAGGCCGGCGTCGGCGCGCCAAGGCCCCCACGTACCTCCGAAGAATGCCTGCAACGACAGCGCATGGGCACCGCCGAGCCAGCTGGTGGCGTCCGCGGTCGGCAGGTTCCAGACGGCGGCGGCTCCCACCTGGCCGTCGCCACCGCCCACACTGCCGGTCCACAAACCCTTTCTGCCTTCGACGCGCACGTCTCCGAGCGCCGGCGCCTGGGGATTGGCCTGCAGTTGCACCAGGTTCGGTCCGCCGCCGCGCACCTGGAATGCCACCGGCACCACCAAGCCGAGCGCCAACTGAGCGGGCAGGCCGACCAGCGCGCCGAATTCGCCCATCGACAGGTCGCCGAGGACGGTCTGCTTGTAGCCGGCCGCGCTGAACCGCAGGGGCGCCCTTGCGTAGTGCGCGACAGCCAGCGCCTGCCACTGTCCGGCCGACGGCAGCGTCGCCGAGCGCCCGAGCCAACCATCGTCGCCGCCGGCCGAAGGTCGCAGGGTCTGCATGGAAAATGTGGCGTCGGGGCGGTCATGGGCGAGGCCGTCCACTGCAGGCGTGAGCGCGGCCAGCGCCGCGGTCGCGGCAGCCAGACGAGTAGATCCACGATGCGGTCGAGCGGCCATGGCGACCTCGCAAGCCGACGTGCGCCCAGGGCGCCGCGGGGCTGCACAGTGTCCGGCGGCGGGTGCGTTGCGTCAACCGCCAGTGGCGACGCGATCCCGGATGCTGCCCGCGCTTGCCGATCACGGCGCAAAGTGCTAGAAACCGCGCCCCCTTGCCGGCACCCGAACCGATGACCGACCCGATCGAAGCGCTCCCCACGCCAGAACTCGACCCCGCGCCGGCAATTGCCGCGGACGCACCGGCCGACAGTTCCATTTCGGTGGAGGCGCAGAGCGGAGCGGCGGATTCGGGCGAACTGCCGGCCCCGCCGATCCCGGACGAACCGCCCAGCATCGCCGCACCATCGCTCGACGGTCCGGCGGTGCCGCTGTGTGCGGATCCTTTGGCAACTCCGGTGATCCGCTGGACAAAGGGTGACCGCTGGTGGCGGTGGTGCACCATTGGCGCCATCTACGCGCTGTACCTGCTGAATGCGGGCAGCTTCGGATTGTGGGATCCCTGGGAGACCCACTATGGCGAAGTCACCCGCAACATGATCGAGACCTTCGACTGGGTCAATCCATGGTGGGGCTACGCGCGCAAGATCGGCAGCGAGCCCATTGCCGGCGAGTGGTTCTTCAGCAAGCCCATCTACATCTTTTGGGCCGAGTGCACCTTCATCAAGCTCATCGGCTACAGCGACTGGGCCCTGCGGATGCCCCAGGCGCTGCTCGGTGCGTCGATGGCTGCCGCGGTGTACCTCGGCACCGAGCGCATCGCCGGGCGCCGCCACGCGCTGTGGGCCACGCTGGCCGTCGCGCTGTCGCCGTTCGTGTACATGGTGGCGCGCCAAGCGCAGACCGACAACCCGTTCGTGTCGACCATGACGATCGGGCTCATGTTCCTGCTCGCCGCGGTATTCGGCAGGCGCCAGCAGTTCACGGCGCGCGGCTTCGCGGGGGTCGCGGCGGGCTTTTTCACGTTCGCGCTGCTCAACTTGGTGCCGCAGTTTGCGATCATTGCCAGCGACTTGTACGACCCCAACGCTGTCGGCGTGGCTCAGATCATCCAGCAGAACGGCGTCTGGCACGTGGCCCTCTTCTACGCGCCGGTATCGTTGGCCATCCTGGCGTCCATCGCGGTGCCGCTGTGGCGCCAGCGCAGGGCAACCGGCTGGGCCGACCCGGCGTTCCAGGATTTCTGGCTGCGCCGGTTCCTGCTGTATTGCAGCTACATGATGATGGCGCAGGCGACCTACGCCAAGGGCCTGCTCGGCTTTTGCGTGCCGGGCGCCATCTTGGTGCTCTACCTGCTGGCGTCTGGAAACTGGCGGATCATCGGCCGCCTCGATCTGTTGCGCGGCATCCCGTTGTTTTTCGTGACGGTCCTGCCGTGGTACGTGGCGATGTTCTGCCGCCACGGCCTGCCGTACTACCAACGCTTCTTCATCCACGACCACTTCAACCGCGTCGGCGCGGGCGTCCACCAAATCGACACCGGCACCTTCGAGTACTTCGTCGAGTGGCTTGGGTACGGGATGTGGCCATGGGCCGCGTTTGCGCCAATGGCGCTGTTCGCCGCGGCGGCGCGGTTGCGGCCAGATGCGGCTGCCGACGCGCCTGTACCGGTGCACGGCCGAGCTTTCGAGCAATTGCGCTCGTTTGCTGTGCTGTGGTTCCTATTGGCCTTCATCCTTTTTACGCTCAGCTCGACGCGCTTCCACCACTACATCCTGCCTGGTGTGCCAGCGCTGGCGATGCTGACGGGCTGGTATTTGGTCGACCTCGCCGACGATCGCCATCCGCGGGCGCGGGTCGCCGTGGTTCTCGCCGGCGCGCTGCTGCTGGTGACGACCGTCGGTATCCTCGGCGATTATCAGAACCTGCGCAGCCTTTTCACCTACAAATACGACCGTCCGCTGCCCGAGAACCTGCCGTTGGACTGGGGCGCCAAGGTGGTGTGGTCGGCCGACGCGGCGCCAGTGCAGACCTGGGCCGAGACGCCATTTGGCCGGCTGGTCGGGCCGATGGTCGCCAACGTGCTCAACATCGGCTGGTTTCGCTTCGAGACCTTCTGGAAGGTGGCCGGCGGGCTCGGTGCGCTGGGGGTGGCGCTGATGTGGTCGGCGCGGTTGCGGCGCATCGGTCTGGGCGCCACCACCTTTTCGGCCCTCTTGGTGGCGTTCTGGGCGCTCAACTACTACATGCCGAGCCTGGCGCCGCACTGGTCGCAGAAGTACCTTTTCGAGAAGTACTATGAGGACTGCCACATCCACCCGAACCCGCCGCTCGTCCAGGAGGCGTACCACCCGCTGCTGCGCAGGGCGGGCCTGGACGCCGTCGCCGATTTCTTCGACGCCAAGCCCAAGCGCGTCTGCAAAGAGGACATCGTTTCGTGGCTGATCACCTGGCGCGGCGAGACGTACTACAGCAACAACGAAATCCGGCCGTTGAACAAGGCCACGCAATTGGCGCCGTACTTGCAGGAACTCAACAAGGGCAAGACGTTCTACGTGGTCGCCGAGCGCGGTCGCATCCCCGGCTTGGACAGCAAGCTCGACGGCGAGTCGCGCAAGTTGCGTGACGATGGTGTGGCGGAATTCGCCAAGATCAAGGAGTGGAACTGCGAGAACCTGTCAAACGATTCTGCGTACTTCGTCGTGGGAAAGTGCGTCCCCGTGCCGGACGACGGCAAGCCGCCGAGCCGACCCGCTGCGCCAACGCGGCCGGCGGCGCGACCGACGTCGGGTGCCGCCAGCGAGCGACCGACATCGCCCAATCCGAGCTTCTGAAACGCGCGCCCACACCAGACCCATTGGTTGGCCCTGCGCGTCGCAGCGGCTGCGCCGATCGGTTGATGCGGCAGCGATTTGGGGCGATACTGAAGCGTGGACGGCCAGGATCCGTGTTGGCCGCCACACACTGTGCCAGGCAGCAAACCAGTGGCGAAATTCTGTCCCCAGTGCCACGAAAGCCAGCCGGACGAGTTGGAATTTTGCCCGCTCGACGGAGCCACGCTGACCTCCGGACCGCCGGCCGGGGTTCCGGCGCCTCCGCCTCCAGGACGAGCAGGGCGCCGGCCGCCTCCCTCGGGCATGGTCGGCGCGGCGCTCGCGGCGGGCGAAGGGGGCGACCCTGCCGGCCAGAACCACCACCGGCCGACCCTGCACATGGCGGGCAATGCGCTACACGCGGCCCTGGCCGGGCAGAGCGATCCCGGCGCCCAGACCATCGCCGCCCCGCCGCCCGTGGCCATGCCCCCGAAGGCGAGTCCGGCGCCCGCTGCGTCTTCGATAGGCCCGCGCACCGGCAGCACGGCACCGATGGCCGCGTCCCATGCCACGGCGCCCGCTGCGGCCGGGGGGGCTGACCACGGATCGACCCTGCGCGATCTGCTCCACAAGGGGCCGCTGTCGTTGGAGTCGGCGCTTGCCCGCATTGGCCTCGTTGCGGAAACGGTGGCGCTGCAGCGCACGACGGTGCACGGCGCCCTGACACCATGGCATGTACGTTTCGAAAGCAAGGACGCGACCGGCAAGCCGCGGATCGCCGCACCGGACGCGATCCGGGATGCGGCCCAATTGGCTCCCTACCGGGCTCCCGAACTCGACAAGAACCTGCCGGAAGCGACCTCGACGCCCAGCGCCGAGGTTTATGCGCTGGGATGCATCCTGTTTGAGGCCATCGCGGGCCGCACACCGTTCACGGGCACACCGGCAGAACAGGCCAAGCGCCATGCGACCGCCGCGGCGCCGCCGTTGCGCATGGTGCGGCGGGACTGCGAACTGCCGCCTGCGCTGGAGGTCGAGATCCAGCGGGCACTCAAGAAGCGACCGGGTGACCGTCACCCGAGCGCCACGGCCTTTGCCAACGCGATTCGAGCCGCCAACCGCGAAGACGACCGCGCCACCATGGCCTTGAACGTCACCGACGCGGCGATGCTCAAAGAGATGCTGGCCGCGGCCGGCGGCCTGCCAGCGGCGGCGACGGCCAAGACCGGCGGTGCGGCCGCCGCCGGGGCGCGCCAGCCCAACGTGCCGATCGCCGGCGGACCGGGGATCACCGACCTGGACATCAAGGGACCGCCCGCCAAGGCCGTTGGCCAGCCAGCACCCAAGAAAGGCGGGGCGCTTGTGGCGATTGCCGCAGGTGCCATCGTGGTGCTCGGCGGAGGCCTGGCCTGGGTGCTGCTCGGCCGTGGCGAGCCGCCGGCTGCGCCCGTCGATCCACCCAAGGTCGAGGCCGCCAAGGCCCCCGAACCCGACGTCTACGTCGCTCCGGATGTTGCAGCACCTGCGGTCGACGTGCCCGCCGAGCCGGAGGTGGAGATCGACGTGCCGCCAGACCTGCCAGACGTGCCGCCCGAGCCGCCAGAGGCCGAGCCTGCCGCGCCGACCAAGGGCAAGGGCAAGCCGCGGCCGCAGGACAAGGCACGGCCGCCAGAGCCGCCCAAGGAAGAGAAGAAGCCAGACAAGAAAGAGGACAAGAAACCGGGAGGCGGGCCGGCCGTGTTCTGAGTTCGACGGGCCCAGGGGCACGGGCATCACCCGCCCCATCGTTCCTTGGGTCCATCTGCTTGGTGCACGCAGTGCCAGCTCGCCTGCCGAAGCGCCGACTCGCGGCTGCGCCACGGCCCGTGCGAGATCGCGTGGATGTGTTCCAAACCCGAACCAATCGGTACTTGCCCGCAACCCCGCGACGCGCCAACCCGCTCAGGATCCAATTGACCGAATCGCCGCACCCGCACCGGGCCGCGCCCGGCACTACCGCGCAACTGCCGCGACGCGTCGCCCTGGTCCACGACTGGTTGGTGACGTTGCGCGGCGGTGAGCGCGTGCTCGATGCGCTGTGCGAGCTTTTTCCGGACGCAACCCTGCATACCCTCGTACGCGAACCGGGCATCGGCACGCCGCGCATCGAGGCCATGCACCATGCGCCGTCCCTGGCCGACCGCGTTCCGGGGGCGAGACGCCGGCATCGTTGGCTGCTGCCGCTCTACCCGACGGCCATCGAGGCGCTGGACTTGAGCGCGTTCGACCTGGTGGTGTCGTCGAGTCACTGCGTGGCCAAGGGAGCCATCGCGGCGCCAGGCGCGGTCCACGTGTGCTACAGCCACACACCGGTTCGCTACGCGTGGGACCGCACCGACGACTACCTCGCCGGCATGTCGCCCGCGGCCCGCGCGGTGCGGCCGGCCATCGCGGTCGCTGCGCGGTGGCTGCGCGGCTGGGACAAGCAGACCGCCGGGCGCGTCGACGCCTATGTGGCGAACAGCCACAATACCGCACGCAAAATCAAAGCGTTCTACGGCCGAGAGGCCACTGTGGTGCCGCCGCCCGTCGAGTGTGCGCGGTTCGCCAGCGCGCAGCGTCCGGCCGATGGCGGCGCGTATGACCTCGTGTTGGGCGGTCTGGTGCCCTACAAGCGGGTGGACCTGGCGGTAGCGGCCTACGCGACCATGCCGGATCGGCCGCTGGTGGTGGTCGGCGATGGCCCGGAGCGCGGCCGTTTGCAGGCGGCGGCCCCGCGCAACGTCACCTTCGTCGGCCGTGCAAAGGAGGCCGATTTGGCACGGTGGTACGCGGGCGCCCGCCTGCTGGTGTTTCCAGGCGAAGAGGATTTCGGCATCGTGCCGCTGGAGGCACAGGCGTGCGGCGTGCCGGTGGTGGCGCTCGGACGCGGCGGCGCCCTCGAATCGGTGGTGGAAGGCCGAACGGGGGCTTTCTTTGCCGAAGAGTCCCCAGCGGCGCTCCGAGACGCGATCGGCAAGGTGGCGACCGCCGACCTCGACCCCCAGCACTGCCGGGACAACGCGGCGCGGTTCGACCGGCCGGTGTTTTTGGGGCGCATGGCCGCGGCGATCGCCCAGGCGTGCGCGGCCAAATTGGCGCCCTTGGGGCGAGCGGCATAGGATCGCGCAACGATGGACGGTAGCACCCAACCCTCCCAAGCCATGCCGACGCCGTCGGCGCCCTTCGCGGCGGTTGCCCGTTCCGCGGGCTTTGCGGCCCAGGCCGCCACGCCACAGGAATTGCCGGCGCGGGCGTGCGACCCCTCGTTTCCGCCCGACGTCCACGACAAGGCCGGGCCAAGCAAGCAGTTTGCCCAGAGCGAAGACACGGGCGAACCGGTGTTCGAGCCGCCGGGCGAGCGCGTCCGCCACGATCCATGGCACGCGGCGGCCAAACGTGCCTTCGACCTTGCCGCCTCGGGTGCGGCGCTGTGGGTGGGGGCGCCGGCGCTGTTGGCGATCGCCGCCGCGGTCAAGCTCGACTCGCCGGGCCCGGCGCTCTACAAGCAGACGCGCGTCGGCCAGGATGGCGTGCCGTTCGAGTGCCTCAAGTTCCGTTCGATGACGGTCGACGCTGAAAAGGACGGGCCGCGCTGGGCGCGCTCTTTCGACAGCCGCGTCACCCGCGTCGGCGGCATCCTGCGGCGTACCAGCCTGGACGAACTGCCGCAACTCATCAACGTCCTGCGCGGCGACATGAGCCTGGTCGGCCCGCGCCCGGAGCGGCCGGTGTTCGTCGCACGTTTTCGCAAACAATACCCGGACTACGATCTGCGCCACACCGTGCGCCCGGGCCTGTCGGGCTGGGCCCAGGTCAATGGGCTGCGCGGCAACGTTTCGATTGCCGACCGCACCGTGTACGACGTGTGGTACGTGCGCAATTTCTCGCTGTGGCTCGACGCCCAAATCCTGGTGCGCACCTTCTCCGCCGTGCTTGCGGGCGAGTAGCCGATCCGTGCTCTGGACCCGCCGCATCCGCCGCAACGTCGGTTGGAAGACGCTCGGCGTCGCCGCCGAAAAGAGCCTGCGCTTTCTGCTGGTGGCGCTCATCAGCCGGGCACTTGGCGTCAAGATGTACGGCCAGTACACCTACGCGGTGGCGCTGGCGCTCTTGTGGGTGCAAATGACCGACATGGGCCTCGGGCTGTTCCTGGCCCGCGAGGTGTCGCGCCACGAGGTGCCGCCGGCCAAGCTCATCGGCCACGTGTTCACGATCAAGATGGCGCTAGCGCTGGCGTACATCCTGGTCGTCGCCGGGCTGACGTGGTGGCACTTCGCCGATCCAGAATTCAAGGAAACCGCAACTTTCCACCCGCGGCCGGGCGCGCTCGGCTGGACGGTGGCGCTGACCGGGCTGTCGGGGCTGGCAGCGTCGACCATCGAGGCCATGTGGCAGGTGTTTCGCGGCGTCCAGCAACTGGGCCTGGAGGCGAAGTCGAGCTCGGTGTTCGCGGGCGCACAATTGGCGTGCGTGTCGCTGGCGCTGGCGGTGCTGCCCACGATGCCCAAGGTCGCCAATGACAAGGGCTACACGATGGTGCTCATCGCCGCCGCGATGCTGGTGGCGTCGCTGGTCGCACTGGCCTACACAGCGATGTTGCTTTTCCGCGTCGTCACGCCAAAGCTGGGCTGGTCTCGGCCGATGCTGCAGCGGTTCGCGCGCGAGGTCTTGCCGCTCGGCGTCGCCATCGTGGCCAGCCTCATCTATTTCAAGATCGACGTGCCGATGCTGCGCATGTTGCGCGGCGACGTCGACGTCGGCCTGTACAACGCGGCCTACAAGGTGCTGGAAAACCTGTCGGTCGTGCCGGCCATCCTGATGGCCGCGACGTTTCCGGCGCTGGTGCAAAAGATCCAGGACGATCCCGTCGGCGCGGCCAAGTTGCATGCGGCGACGCGCAGGGTGCTCTTGGTGGCCGGGCTGGCCGGCGCTCTGGTGTTGTTGGCTCTGCCCGAACTGCTCATTCGCATCCTGAACGGCGACGCCTTCTTGGGCGCGGTGCCGGTGCTGCGGGCGCTGGCACCGAGCGTGGTGCTGACGTTCGTCAACTACCTGGAAACCCACATGCTTGTCGCCATGGGCCTGGTGCGCGCCCAGATGGCGTTTGCGCTGGCGCTCATTGCCGTCAACGTCACGGCCAATCTGGCGTTCATCCCGTTGTGGGGCGGTGTGGGTTCGGCATGCGCCACTGCGCTCACCGAAGTCGTGCTCCTGTGGTTCTGCGTGCGGCTCGTGCGCAAGGAACTCGGCCAGCGGGTGGCGACCGCGATGCCAGCGGAGGCGGTGCCGGCGTGATGGCGGGCACCCTCGACGCGCGGGCGTTCGGCCTCGCAGTCGCGCTTCTCCTGGTGTTGGGGCCGCTGGAATTGCGCGACAGCGTGCCGCTGGGGCCGCTCAAGCTCACCACCACCGAACTCATCGCGGCGATCGCAGCCGGCGTCGGGGCCGGCGGAGCACTGCTGGCGTGGCGGCGCGGCAGCTTGGTGATGCCGGCTTGGAGGGTCTGGCGGTGGCCCACCTTGGCGCTGGCAGCCTGGGCGGCGCTGCACCTGGCCAGCGCACTGTGGGCCGAACCGCCGCGGTCCGAGGCTTTCAAGGCGGGGTTGCGGGTCGCGGGGCACGTCACGCTGGCCGCACTGGTGATGGTCCACGCGCAGCACGCTGCGTTCGTGCGGCGCGTGCGCCTGGGCGCCTGGGCGTCGCTCGCGGTCATCGCCGTGCTGGGCGTCGCCGAGCGCGCATTCGGCCGGGCATTCGAGCCTGTCCTGTTGCAGTTCCGCGACGAGCCGACGTGGATGCTGGGCGAACAGCGGCTTGCGACGGTTTTCTATCACGCCAACACCTGCGCAGCGTTTCTGGAATTGCTGACGCCGCTCGCGGTGGTGGGCGCCCTGGCCCAAGCCGGGGCGCGACGTTGGCTCTTGGCGGCGCTGGCTGGGCTGTGCGCGCTGCTGCTCAGCGTCACCTACTCGCGCGCCGGGTTCGGGGCGGCGCTGGTGGGCGCACTGGTCATCGCGTGGTCGGCGCGGTTGCCGGGCGCGCCGCGTTGGACCCGCAGGGCCGCCCTGGGGTGGTGGGCCCTGGTGCTGATCGCGTACGTCGCCAATCCCGACATGCGCGCGCGCATCGGGCTGGACGAACGCTCGTACCGGCCGTCCTACAGTTTCCTCAAGGGGTGTAGTGGGTATCCCGGCGACACGGTGCGCGTGCCCCTGCACATCAAGAACCGCGGCGCGTGGTCGCTGTCGAACCGCCAGGCCAAGGGCGCCGCGATCCACGTACTGCTCGACTGGCGCGGCAAGAAGACCGCCCAGGGCTGGACCTGGACGCCGCTGCCGGACCTGCCGCCGGGCGCCGAAGCCGTGGCGGACCTGGCGGTGACGTTGCCCGGCCCGCCGGGAGACTATGTGCTCGCGGTCGACATCATGCGCGACGAGGTGTTGCGCATCAGCGGTGCGGGTGCGCCGATGGCGTTCGTCGGCTGCGGCGTCTACGCGCGCGGCGTCCCCGTCCAACCCGGCAGTGTCGCGGCGGTCGTGCCGGCCAGTTTCGACGCGGTGCGGGTATCGCGCATGCTCGACCTGGAGCGCCGCCACTATTGGCGGGCGGCCGTGTTGTTGTGGGAACGGCGGCCGTGGCTGGGTTGGGGCAGCGACCGGTTCCACGGCGTGCACCGCGAATACGTGCCCCATGCCGGGTACGACGTTCGCGCCCGCGCCCACTCCATTGTCCTGGAAACAGCGGCCGACCTGGGGCTGCTCGGCATTGTGGCGTTGGCTGTGCTGCTGGCGGCCCTCGTCCGCACGGCGCGGCGCGCCTGGCCCACCGGGTGGCAGCAGGACGGCGTGCCGGTGGCCCTGACGGCCGGTCTGTGCGCACTTGGCGTACACAGCCTGGTCGACTACTTTCTTGGCTACACGCAGATGGCAGTGGTGGTGTGGCCGCTGGCCGGGCTTCTGATCGGCCTGGGCGTGCACACCGGTCGGGCGTCAGCGCGCCAGCAGGACGGCGTCGCCGAGGAACCGCATTTCGATGGTGCCAGCGGGGTCGAGGCCCCCCAATTCGGCTTGGACCGCGTCGAGCGCTGCGGCGACCGCGGACCGTAGCGGCTCGGGACCCTCGGCGAGCACCAGGCGCACCTCGGGCCGCCATCGACCGCGGGCAAATGCCGTTCCGACCAACGCCCGAACCGCGTCGAGGTCGAGCGGTCGCTGCGACGGCGGCTGGCCGAGCGCGCGCCAGACGAGCGCCGTCCCCAGCAAAGTCTGCAAGGTCGCGCCCTTGGGCAGGCCGTCCAGGTGCCAGGCGGCACCGGTCGGCGCCAGCGCGCGCTGCAGGGTGTCCAGGTCGGTCAATTGCCGTGCCACACGGTCCAGGTCGGCTTGGGTCTCCACCGGCCGCCACGATGGCCCATCGGCGACCAACGGCAGCCGGCCCAGCAATTGACGCAGGAACGTCGCGTCCGCCGCCGGCAGCAGCGCCACGCCAGCTTCACCGCCCAGCGCAGCGCGCAACCGCCGGGCGCGGTGCACTTGGATGACCACCAGACCGTGGCCGATGCCGAAAAGGTCGGCGAGCGACCAGTCACGCAGCACGTCCGCCGCCACGCCGACGTCGCCGTCGCTGCCGTGGTGCAGGGCCAGCTCGACCGTGCACAGGGCATGGCGCGTCCAGCGCGGAAGTTCCTCGACGTGGCCGATGGTTGTCGCATTGGCGGCGTGGACGCGGTGGGCGAGCGCCTGGGCTGCGACCGCGACGCGCTGGGCATCCTCCTGGGCCAGGCGCGCCACGGCCTTGCCCAGCAAAGGGGGCCGCCGCGCACTGGCCACGACGAGCCCGAATCGCCCGATGGGCGCTTGCCCGACTGCGGGTTCGCGGACACCTCGGTGCGCCAAGCGAACGTTGTGCGCGAGTCCAGCTTTCCACGCATGGGGATCGCGATAGGCGTACAGTTCGCGCGCTGCCGCTGGCGATTCGAAGCCGAGCGCCTCCATGCGTGCCGCCCACGACTGCTCGATGTCATCGGCCAGTTGGGCCGGCAACTCCCAGTAGAGGCCCTTGAGGATCGCCCTGGCCCGCAGCAAGTCTTCGGCGAAAAGCAGGTCGACGACTCGGCGTGCTGCCGGCAGCAACGGATCTGCGGGATCCGCCACCAGGCGGAACGCGCCATCGGGAGACTGAAAGACCTCGGCATCGTCTGGCAGTTCGTTCTCGACCTCCGGGTGATCGGGGATGGCGCGCAGGTGCTCCAGCAGGGCCAGGCACAGCACGCCGTCTTCTTGCGCCGCTACGAAACGTTCGGCAACCTCAAGGCCTGCGGCCTCGGCGACCGCCAACCCCTCGAAAACCGGGCGCGTGTCGAGCGCGTTGCCGCGCCAGGCCGCGAAGTCGACGACAGCCTGCAACTGCCGCGGGCTCGCCAGCGCCAGCAGGTCGGGCGCGTCGCTGTCGCCGATGTCGCGCACCAGCCACGCGAAATCCTGGGCGGACAGCGCCTGGACCACGGCGGTCGGGTTCGGCTGGTCGAGCAGCTTTTCCAAGCGCGCCGCGCCATCGCCGCCGACCTGCCACAAAGCGCGCGCGTCTGCGTCGTCCAAGAGCGGAGCCAGGGCCAAGGCCCGCGCCTCGGGGTCGTCGGCGTAGGGGTCGTGCGCGGCGCCGACGAGCGGCTCGTAGCGGTGCTCGCCTTCGCCGGGTTGGGCCTCGGACGCATCGTGGGCCATGTCGTCGTCGTCGAATGCGGAGGCGAGCCTTTGGGTCAGGGTCAAGCGGTCCGTCCCAGGGCCGTAGTCAGGGCCCGCACTGGCAAATCGGCGTCGCCGCGGATGCGCAACTTGCCGGAGGTCAAAAGCTGGAGCGGCGGCGTTCGGGCGGCCACCAGGGTGGCAAGGTCATCCAAATCGGTCTCGACGACGGTATCGGGGGCCGCGTGCGCGGTCGGACCGCCTCCGAAGGTGATGGCAATGCGGTAGGTGTCATCGAGGTGGCGGTCGTACAGGTCGATGGCCAAGGTGCCGCGCAAGTTCGCCAGGGCGGCGACGCGCGCCGGATCGACCGGGACCCGTGACACATCGGGAATCGCAACCGGCAACCCGAGCTTGTGCAGCACCTGGACATGGCGGTCGCGCACGGCGCCAAACAGCAACTCGCGAAAGTGCGCAGCGGTCACCGTGGTCTGGGTGGCGACCGGACCCACGACCCCCGGCGAGACGACCAAGCGGCCAGCCAGCAACTGCTGGGTCCAAGTGCCGCCGACCGGGCCGGTGATGTGGAACACCGCGCTGTGGCTGAGCGAGATCGGCGGCAGGCGCAGCGGCAACCCAGGGAGGATGCGGCCAAACCAGTCGGCCGGGCGGGTGGCGCGCGGCAGCGCGAAATAGGTGTCGGTCATGCGGCGCTGGCGCTAGCGGACGAAAAGTCCGTGCGAATTCCAGCTATTGGTGTAGTCGTTGCCGGCGCCCCACCAGTGCGCATTGATGGCGTAGGCGTTCTTGCCCGAACTCACGTCGTAGTAACCGCTGCCGATCGCAAAGTCGCTGACGCAGTGCAAGGTTGAGAAGCTGCTCGGGCCATAGGACTTGCCGTTGCCCCACTGCTGCGGATCGAAAAGCGAGGCGCCGGCAACGCCGCCGGAGTGGCCGTGCGGCAGGCCGCCGTGACCGACGATGCCGCCCGCGTTGTTGTAGCTCCAGTCGGCGGTCAGGAAGCCGTAGGCGTTGCTTGAACAGTCGCGGTGGTAGTATGGGTCACCGTTGTAGTCCAAATTCGAGATCGCTCCGAAAAGCCGGTTGTGGGTGTAGATGCGCTTGCCAGCGTTGATGACCTCCCAAACGCTCTTGTAGGTTTCGCGGTGCCCCCAAGCCAGATTGCGCCACGGCTGGGACAAGCTGCGAATCATGGCGTCGCTGAACTGCGCCTTGTCGTAGGCGGGGCACAGCGCGTTTTCGTCCTTGACGCTCAGGCAGTCTTGGCCGGTGATCGGGGTCTTGTTGCGCCATTGCGCGGTGTTGAGGCGATTCATCGTCGGGTCGTTGCCCTTGACCTTGGCGACCAGCGTCCAGCCGCCGCCGCCGGTCTCCTGGTCGCAGTACGCCTGGTACGCCGCGACGCCGCTGCCGGCGCCATCCGGGTCGAGCCAATAGGCGCCCGACTTGACGCCCGGGGCCCAGTCCTTGATTTGCTTGCACGACGCCGCCGGATTTTTGTCGCTGTCGCCGACAAGGCGCGGGAACCAGGCCTTGCCGTCGCACACCTGAATCGCCGCCAACGTGTCGCTCCAGCGGATGGCGCCCTTCTGCCAGACGTTGCACACCTGCGTGTTGTTGCTCAGCACCAGGTTGCCGCCGAGCGCCAGCTTCTTGTCGCTGTACACGCCGATGTTCACAGACCACTTGACGACCTGACCGTCGACCGCGACGCCGTTGGACTTGGTGTCGGCCACGGCCAACTGCCATTGTCCCTTGGGATTCTTGCCGGTCCAGCTCGTCAGGTCGCCGCTGACCACCTTGTCGGGTTTGGGCCAGGTGGCCTTGAGTGAGGTGCCGCTGCCCGATTTGCTCTGCAAAATGTACTCGTTGTTTTCCGGGTCGTAGAGCTTGAGGATGAGTCCGCTCACGTCCTTGCTGGTCAGTTCGACCGAGACGGTCAGTTCGATGGCGGTGCCGAGGTCGGGCACCTGGATGAGGCCGTTGGACGATCCGGTCGGGTCGTTGTCCTTGATATCGAACACGGCCAAGCTCGGCACCACGTCGGTGTAGTTGTTGGTCAGCAGGCCGTACGACAGCTTGCTCAACGTAGTCTGGTCGATGGCGTCGAACGGACTGGCACAGTCCAGGCTGCCGTCGGCCTTGAGGCCCTTGACCATCAAGCCAGTGCCGCACGCTTTGCCCACCTGAGCCAGCGTCGGCAGACCTTTGAGGTCCCCGTAGTTCCCGGTGGTCGCGACGTCGGCGAGCGCCGGCTTGTTCTTGAGGTCCGCGTAGTTGCCCGTGCCGGCCACCGCCGCGAGCGAGGCGGCCTTGACGTAGTCGCCGAGGTCGGTGGCCTTGGCGTAGTTGCCGAGGTCCACGGCCTTTGCATACACAGTCAGGTCGGCCGCCTTGGCATAGGGTTGCAGCACCGCGGCCTCAAGCGCGCCGGCCTTGATGCATCCCGAACAGTCCAGTGCCAGCGCCTTGCCGGCGATGTCTGCGGCGAGCGCATAGGCGACCGAGCGCAGTTGTACGCGCGGCAGTTCGGGGTCACTGCCGACGGTGACGCCGAGCCACAGTTCCGCAGCGCCCGCCACCGTCGCCGCGGCGATCGGGGTCTTGCTGCCCAGGGCGTAGGTGAACTGTCCGGCCTTGACCGCGACCTGGGCGCCCGACTCGCTCCACACCGCGGTGCCGCCCGTCGCTTGGGGGTACAGCGCGAAGGCGGCGCCGTAGTTGCCGTCGGCGGCCGGACCACCGCCCGCAGACAGGAGGATCCCTTCGAGGTGGACGGTCGCCGGAACGGCGGCGTGCGCGGCGCCGGCACCCAGGCACGCCAGGGCCGCGGCCAGGGCCAGTGCGCGACGACGCGCGAAGGTCGAGAAGGTGGCGTGCATGCTTGCTTTCCAGGCTTGGGGGAATGAGGTTGCTGCCAGACGCGCCGACCGCGCGGCACAGGCGGACGGCGAGAAGGCGCGCGCGAGGATAGCGGAGCGGGGGCGCGCTGTAAAGCGATTGTGAGGCAAGCAGTTGCCCGAGCCGGCGCATGCGCGTACCCTGCGGCCCATGGTTTTGGTCACCATCCCCATCAGCCACTACGTCGAAAAGGCGCGTTGGGCGCTGCAACATGCGCGCGTCCCGTTCACCGAGCGCGGCCACGCCATGATCCTGCATTACCGGGCGACGGCGCTGCACGGATCGCGCACCGTGCCACTGTTGGTCGATGGCAAGCGTGCATGGCGCGATTCGACCGACATCCTGTTGTACGCCGATGAACAGGCGCCCGCAGACCGCAAGCTGTATCCAGCCGATCCCGCGCTGCGCCGCGAAGCGCTCGACTGGGAAGACGAGTTCGACCGGCGCCTCGGCCCGCAGGTGCGGCGGCTGGCCTACCACCGGGCGTTTCCGGTCGGACGCGACATGCTCCTGGTGCTGCGCGGCAAGGTGCCCGACTGGGAGTTGGCGACGCTCAAGGCGGGCTTTCCACTCGCAATTGCGGTGATGCGCCGCGGCATGAACATCACGGCGGCAAAAGCCGACGAGAGCCTGGTCCGCGTGCGCGCCGCGTGCGATGCCGTGGTTCAGGCGCTCGGCGACCGACCGTACCTGGTCGGGGATCGTTTCAGCGCCGCCGACCTGACGTTTGCAGCGCTGCTGGCGCCTTTACTCGACCCGCCCGAGCACCCGGTGCGCTTGGACGGCCCGCCGTGGCCTGCCGATTTCCTGGCGCTCAGGTCCGAGCTCTCGGCCCATGCCGCGGGGCGATGGGCGCTGGGACTCTACGCGCGCCACCGCGGCCCCGTGGGGTCACTGTGACCAAGGCCCTTGCCGTGCTGGTGGCGCTCGGAATCGCCGCGTGCTCGAACCCGGCCCCGACGACCGCTCCAGCCGCCAAGGCCGATCCCTACGCCGACATCAAGCCCGAAGACGGCCGCGGCGCTGGCAAGCCGCTCGACGAGCCCATCGACCTCGCGTTGGAGCTGACCCAGGCGGATGCCAATACCCTGCTGCCCGGCTCGGTCCAGGCCGCCGTGCGCAAGGACGGTCCGTGGAGCGGCAAGTTGGCGGTGCTCTGGACCGAGTTCGGCGTGCCCGCGGCGCACTACCGCGAGATCCTGCGCGAGTGGGCGCGGCAGGGGCACCACGCGCTGGCGCTGCCGCTCGGCCTCGCCCTGCCGCTCGGCCAAGCGTGCGCCGGCCAGCCTGCCAGTTGCTTCGAAAACGCCAGGTGGGAGCTGCACGACGGCAGCGAACGCACCGACGCCGTCCAGGTCGCCTACGCCGACAGCGCCACCAACCGCGTGGGTCTGGTGACGCTGGCGCTGGGCAAGGCCGGGCAGGGCTGGGGGCAGTTCAGCCTGAACGGCAAGCCGGTCTGGTCCAAGGTCATCGCCGCCGGTCACGGCGACGGCGCGGGCCAGGCGGCGTTCGTCGCGACCCAGGTGCCGGTCGCGCGTGTCGTGCTGCTGGCGGGACCGAGCGACGGCGAGCCCTCAAAGCCAGCGCCGTGGATGACCGCGACGCACAAGACCGCTCATGCGCAGTGGTTTGCCTTCGGCCACACGGGCGACCCGGGCTGGGCAATGGTGTCCGCGGCGTGGACGGCGCTGGGGTTCGGTCCGGGGACGGCGGCGTGGCCATCGGTGGACCAGGGCGCGGTGCAGGGCGTGCAGGCGTACACCACGGCGCTGCCGCACGGCAATCCGCACGCGGCGGTGGCGACCAACGACGGGCCCATCGACGCCGAGGGCAAGCCGCGCTACCGCGCCACCTGGCGCACCCTTGCGGGACCGTAGGAACCTGCCAATCGCCAATCATTGCACAGCCCTGGCCGCTCGTGGTACACGAATGCGCCTTTGACCGTGGAGCCACCCATGTCCGTTCCACCCGCCACCTTGCAGTGCAGCCGCGTGTCCGAAGTGCTGGACACGACCGCCCGCGCCTACGGCGACCAGCCGGCGATGCGCCATAAGAGCGACGGCCTGTGGCAGGTGACGACTTGGCGCGAGTACCGCGAAGGGGCCCGCCAGACGGGTCGGGCGCTGATGGCGCTCGGCGTGCAGCCCGGCGAAGGCATCGCGATCATCGGCGGCAACTGCCCGCAGTGGTTCCTGGCCGACATCGGCGCCATCTTGTGCGGCGCGGTGCCGGCCGGCATCTACACCACCAGCAGCCCGGAACAGTGCCAGTACATCGCCGACCACTGCGACGCGCGCGTGGCGGTCGTCGAAGACAGCAAGCAGCTTGGCAAATTCAAGGAACAGTGGTCGAACCTGCCAAAGTTGCAGCACATCGTGCTGATGCGCGGCTCCGACCCCGACGCGCGCGTGCACAGCTGGGACGAGCTGCGCCGACTTGCCGACAAGGTGCCCGAGGCAGACCTCGACGCCCGGATTGCGGTCCAGAAGCCCGTCGACGCCTGCACCCTCATCTACACCAGCGGCACCACGGGCAACCCCAAGGGCGTCCTCATCACCCACGACAACCTGACCTGGACGGCGCGCCAGGTGCTGGCCTCGGTGGACATCCGGGCGGGCGACCAGGGCATCAGCTACCTGCCACTGTCGCACATCGCCGAGCAGGTGGTGTCGCTGCACGGCCCGATGTTCCTAGGCGGCTGCACCTGGTTCGCCGAGAGCCTGGACAAGCTCGGCGAGAACCTGCGCGAAGCACGGCCGCACTACTTTCTGGGTGTGCCGCGGGTCTGGGAGAAGATCCAAGCCAAGATGATGGCGGCCGGCGCGACGTCGAGCCCGCTCAAGCAGAAGATCGCCAAATGGGCCCGCGGCGTGGGCTTGACCGGCGGGCTGGCGCTGCAACACGGGCTGCAGCCGGGCAGGGAATACGCGGTCGCCGACAAGCTGGTGTTTTCCAAGGTGCGCCTGGCCCTGGGCTTGGACCGCTGCCGTGTGCAGATCACCAGTGCCGCGCCGATCGGTCGGGCCACCCTCGAGTTCTTCCTTTCGCTCGGCATCGTCGTGCACGAGGTGTACGGCATGAGCGAGTGCACCGGCCCGGCGACCGTCAGCAACCACCAGCGCTGGGCCACCGGCAAGGCTGGTTTCGCGATGCCCGGCTGCGAGGTGACCATCGCCCCCGACGGCGAAATCCTGGTGCGCGGCCGCAACGTGTGCAAGGGCTACTTCAAGAACGAGGCCGCGACCCGCGAGGCCATCGACGCCGACGGCTGGCTGCACACCGGCGACGTGGGCGAGTTCGACGACAAGGGCCTGTTGCAGATCACCGACCGCAAGAAGGACTTGCTCATCACCGCGGGCGGCGAGAACGTCGCACCGCAGGTCATCGAAGGCATGCTCAAGGCCGTGCCGGTCATCGGTCAGGCGGTCGTGGTGGGCGACGGCAAGAAGTACCTGGGGGCGCTGTTGACGTTGGACCCCGAGCGCATCGCCGCCGAGGCCCAACTGGCGGGCAGCCCCGCCACCGACGCGCCAACCGCCGGCACCTGCGCCCATTTCCGCGCCCACCTGCAAGGCCAGATCGACGCCGTCAACGCCAAGCTGGCCCAGGTCCAGACCATCAAGCGTTGGGTGCTGCTGCCCGGCGAACTGAGCATCGAGGGCGGCGAGCTCACGCCGACCATGAAGGTCAAGCGCAAGGTGGTGCGCGACAAGTACGCGGCTGAGATCGACAGTTTGTATGCCTGACCAGGACCGGGCTACGCGACGGGCGGAGCCTCACCGGCCGGAGGGGGCGGAGGAGGAGGGGGCGGAGCAGCAGGCGGCTGTGGGCTTGCGTCCTGCGTCCAGCTCATCCAGCCCTTGCCACTGACCAGCGCCTGCCACGCCCACGGCAGCCACCGCAGCAGCGCCGCGACCAGCCACAAGGCCCAGCCGAGCATCAGTCCGCGCCACACCCACAGCGGCAGGCTCCACATGCCGGCCTCGGGCAGCCGACTGGCGGTGCGGTCGATGATCCAGTGCAACTCGCGCTCGCTCGATCCAGCGCCCTGCACCTGCATGTCCAATTCCATCAACAGGTTGCTGTGGATGGCCCCGTACAGGCACCCGAGCGCCGCCACGCCCCACCCGACAAGGGCCAACTGCGCGACGTTGTGGACGACCGGACCGTACAGCGCGCCCGTGCCGTCCCTGCCTTCGATGCCGTAGCGCCGCCGCCACGCCATGGCGAGGAACCAGCCGATGACGACCAGCGCCACCGGCACTGGAACCGGTGCGAGCCCCAGCCCCAAGAGCAGCCAATGGCGGAACTGCAACGGCGGCCCTGGGATCCGGCCCAGCGCCAGCGCCAGCAGCACCACCAGCACCAGGCGACTCCAGAAAAGCACCGCCGCGCCCCACGCCGGTCCGTGCGCGAACAACAGCCAGCGGCTCTCGCCGGGCTTGAGCGTCAGATGCACGTTGGCGGCGGCCCCGCCCAGGTCCACATCGGGAAGCGTTTCGTGGGTCGCGCGTTGCCAGGGCTGCTGCCAGCGGATCTCGACGGTCTGCGCCCCCGGCTGCAACGGCACCGCCAGCGCCCTGCCCTGCGGGCGCAAGGTCTTGGTCTTGCCGTCGATCTGCACCGATTGCACTTCGGCGCCTTGGGGCAGTTTCAGCTTCTGGATTCCGCCTTGCGACGTGCGCACCTTGAACACCAACGTCGCCGCCAACAGACGCTGGCCGGGTTCGGCGGTGTAGCGCACGTCGTCGATGGTGATCGACTGTCCCGGCGCGCCGGCGGGCCGAGTCACGGCGACGGCCACAGTCTCGCCCGGCCACGGTTGCCACAGCGGCCGCAGCGCGCCATCGCTGCCTTCGCGGGTGTGGGTGGGCGGCAGCCCCGACCATGCGCAACGCCAGATCGGCGAGCAGTCCAGGCGCCAGGTTTCGGTCCATGGATCGCCAACAGGTGCGTGCAAGGTGAGCGTGGCGGCGCCGCCGTCGGGCATCGGCAGCTGGCTCTCGAACTGCGCCGTCGCCTCGCCGCGGGCGAAATTGACCAGCGCGACCCGCCCGCCGTCTGGCTTGCCGGGCGCCAGTTCTTCGACGCGCACGCCGTCGGTCAGCACGACCTCGCCGGCCAGCAAGGGCACCTTGACCAGTTGCGGTCGGTCGGCGAGCTCGCGGCGGACAGCGGTCGCGACCATCCACGGCAGGCCGAGCCGCAGCGTCCGCTCGACGCTGTACCAGGGCGGCAGTTCGAGCGCCGCATCGCTGGCCGTAGCCGCGCCCGGCGCGTCGGTTGCTGTGGCCGCGCTTGGGGCGGGCAGCTCGCGGCGCGTCCACTGCAAGCTCTGTTGGGGCACAGAGTTGCTATCCAGCCCATCGATGGTCCAACCCGGGGCATCGAAGCGCACCAGCCGCGGCAGGGCGTCGCTGCCAAGCTGCACGTCGAGCACATTGCGTCGCGCCAGCGTGCCGGTGGCGACCACGGTGTGCGCCCCAGCCGGTACGCGGACGCGCACGAGGCCGTGGTCGTCGCGCCGCAACTCCCAAGTCGCCTTGCCGTCGATGGTCACGGTGCGCACCTGCAGCGCGTCGACCGGCCCCGGAATCGTCCAGGCCGCGGGCCGCTGCGCCGACACATCGGCCGTGCAGGTGAACTGGTTTCCCGATATCTGTACTGCGAGCACCGACACGACGACACACGGCCCCTCGCAGCGCTGGGCGGCCACCAGGCGCTCGCGCAACTGGTCGATCACGGCGGCCTGGGGCGGCGGTTCGGCCGCAAGGACTGGCGGCGCAACCAGCAAGGCGGCGGCCAGCAACGGCAAAACCGCCGTGGCGCCGACTTGCAGCGCTCCTGCCAACCGGCGCAGCCGGGCCACGTCGACGAGCTTGAGCGCGAGCAGGATCACCAGCACCGCCCTTGCGATGGCCAGCAACAGATTGTGCAACGGCGTCAGCAGGTAAAGCTGCAGTTGGTGGTCGGCGCGGACGGGGCCGTTCCACGACAGCGGCCAGGTGGACCACGACCACGTCGGCACGCCAGGGCCGGTCTGCACCACGGCTTTGGGGTCGAGCTGTTGCACCTTGCGCCCATAGTCGGAGCCAATTGTCCAGTCCGGACCGGAGCCGCGGCGCAGGTTCATGCCTCTTTTGCCTTCCTGGACGCCCTGCTGGACCTGCGCCGCGGGGTGATCTTTGGCGCCGTCCTGGTGGTCAGCCTGGACCGCGGGCGCCTCCGCGGCGGGCGCGGCCGGCGCAGCGCCGGACAGCTCTTCCGGAACCGGCTCGCGCATTGCGGTGTCGACAGGCGCGGAGGGCGCGTTGCGAGAGAGCATCCACCCGTCGTCTGTGCCCGCCTGCGCGGTCTGCGGGTAGATGCCGTGGCGAATTTGTTCCGCGCAGAACGGCACGACCTCCACGACCACAGCGACCAACACGAGGCCGTAGGCAACCTGAACGAGCTTGCGGAAACGCGAAGGCGGCAAAGCGGCAAGCAACCCCAGCCCGGCCAGCGCCACAAGAAAGACACCGGCGGGCGCACCCGGCTGACCGTGGCAGAGCACCAAAAGCACGGCCGTCAGCGCACCCCAGCGCTTGCCCAGCAGCCGCGCGAAACCCAGAGCAAGCATCAGTACGAAGAAGAAGTCCAGCAGATCCCAGGAGTCCGCCCACGTGGTAGGCAAACTGTCCACGCCGCGGGCGCCGAGCAAGGTCCAGCCCGGCGGCAGGTGCAGCGTCACTTTGAGGCGCTGCGCGTCGCTGAGCCAGCCGACCGCCGCGAGCGCTCCCGAGCTGACGTCGATCCGGGCGTCCGCCTCCATGCGCAGCGCCCCCTGCCGCAGTTCGACGCCTGCCGCCCGGCCGACCGCAGTGGCATCGCCGGCCAGGGTGATCAACTGATCGCGCCCGCCGACCTCGGCGCGACCGAGCACCCAGCCGTGACCAGCCGCCAACCGCCACCCCTGGTGGATCTGGCCGCTCAGCTTGTCGCGACTGGTCAGCCCTTCGCCGTCGAGGTCAAGCCACCACTGGCGGTCGATCTCGACGTGGTTGGGCGGCGGTTCGACCTCGCCGCGCCGGCCGACGTGCAGGTGCAGGCCATCGCCGGCCTGTCCCAGGAAGGTGCGCCCCTTTTTCCAATCCGCGTCGAGTTGGGTGCGCTCGGGGTCCACCATCTGCAAACCCGATACCTCGACCGAGCGGACCGCCTCGTCGGGCACCCACACCCAGGTCTCGGTGCGCTCGAAGTGCTCGCCTTGCAGGCTTGGCACGGCGATCGACTGCGCGGAGAGGGGCAGCACGGCTTCGACGTCGACGATGTGCTGACCGGGCCGGACGTGCGCGCGCAGGGCACTGTCGGCGCCGATCTGGGCCGGCAGCGGGCTCGTGAGCGCCACTGGCCGCCAGCCCACGGGCAACACCGGCCCGAGGATCGCGTCGCGCGCCTTGCCGCCCACCCGCATGGTCAACCGCGTGGTCATGCGCAGCGGCACACCGTCGCGCAACCGCCGCGCCACGGCTACCGTCAGCGAATCGGTGTCGGCGGCCGCACCGCCGCCGTCTTTGTGCAACAACAACCGGCCTGCGTCGTCGCGGCGCGGCGCCTCGACCTCGACCCCGTGCAAGGTCAACCGCACCACGCCCACGCCCGGCGGCAGCGCAATCAACTCCGGGACGTCGGCCCAGGCAAAGGCGCCGGCCAGTTGGTGATGGCCTTGCGACAGCCGCACCCCAGGCCGGCCGCCGTCGAATTGCACCACCGCAGCGGCGCCGTCGACCGTGACCCGCTGCGGAAAGGCCTGGCTGTCGCCGGGCAGCGCCACCACCGTCGGCGCGTCGATCCACACGTCGAGTTGGAACGAGCCGCCCGCCTTGTCGACCCGCAGTTGCAATTGCCCCGGCCAGTCACAGACGCGCCCGTCGCCCCACGACGCGCACAACAGGTCCGGTTGATCGTGCAAGGCCCACGCCTGCCACGGCCGCAGCGGCTCCGGCACCTCGGGCGGCGGCGGCAGGGCCAGCGCTTCCGAAGCAAGCGCGGCGCAGAGCACGAATGCCCACAGCAACATTCGGATTTTCATTGGGTTTCCCTAGGGCAGCGCGGGTCAAAGCCCGGCCGTGCGCCTTTGGACGCGCAGTGTGCCCCAAGGGTGCGCCGGGCGCACCTACTGGAAGATTCGCCCGACCACCGTGCCCTTGGCGCCATCCTGGCCGATGCTGTCCCAGGCGACCACGAAATTACCGGCGCTGTCCATGCCGACGGCCGGGGTGATCTGCGAGCCGGTTTTGAAGGTGTTGGCCACGGTTTCGGTGCCGACCAGTGCGCCGTTGGCCGCGTACCGTTGGAACGCGATGCCGCTGCCGTCGCCGTCCACGCCCTCGGAATCCCAAGCGATCGCGAAGGCTCCGTTGGCGGCCGTGCCCATCGCCGGATTCGACTGCTCGCCGGCCTTGGTGCTGTTGACCACGAACTCCTTGCTGCCGTGCAACACGTTGCCGTTCTTGTCGAACTTGCGCGCGTAGACGTGGCTGTCCGGCACGTGCAGCCACGCCACCACGCCCTCGTCGCTTGACAGACCCTGTGCCGCAACGAATCTCTGGTCACCAGCCGCGGTGGCGTTGACGATGCGCTCGGCACCGTTTTTGGCACCGCTCGACGTGAACCATTGGCCCAAAATGCCGTAGGCGCCGGTGTCCTTGCCGCTGGCGTCCTCGAACACCACGCCAAACGAGCCGTCCTGGTACACGGCGATCTTGGGGTCTTGTTGCGCGCCGGTGACAGTCGTGTTGACGGTGGTCTCGGGGCCAAGGAACGACCCGGGATCCGGCTTGAACACCTGCACTTGCACATCGCCGCCGCCCTGGTCGGTGTTCCACGCAACGACGTAGCGGCCCGACGGCTGGAATGCGACCTCGGGTGTGCTCTGCGCGCCGGTCACCTTGGTGTTGACCTGGAACTTGATGCCGTTGGTCGAGCCGTCGTTGTAGTACATCTGCGCCCAGATTTCGGCGCCGTCGTCCCAGACGAAGATTGAGGTGCCATCGCTGTGGACTGCCACTGAGAAGTTCTTGGCGCTGGCCTCTGTGCCGAGGTCCTTGGCCACGCTGCCGTCGGCCTTGTAGATCTTGCGGTAGGTGGTACTGCCAATCTGCCATACGACAAAGCGGCGGCCGTCGGCGTAGCCGGCGCTGTCGGACTTGCTGACGCCAGCAGGGGCGACGGATCCGAAACCGCAGCTCGCGGAGGCTGTTGTCAAGTTGACCGCGCCCGACGTCGCCACGTCCAGACCGTCGTAGGGCATCCATGCGTGCTGTGTCTTGTAGTTATGTCGGGAACGATTGCAACTGCAGCAGCTACAGTCCGCGTAGGCCGCAGCAACACACCCGTTGGAGGTCGTGCAACTGTTGTAGTAATAGGCATAGCAGCTGCCAGTGTTCGACATGTATGCGCTCCACACGATGGTATTGGCGCCGTTGGGCCCGGTGGAAATCGCCTGCAACCCGTTGAGATCGTTGTGCGCCGCGTTGAAGGTCTGTTCGGTGAACTCGCGCGACCAATCGCCGCGGTAGCTGCGCAGACCGATGGTCGAATCGGTGTTGCCCCAGGCCAGGCGGAACCGCCCGCTGCCCATGTCGACGATTGCCGGCAGCTTGTATTGCGCCGCCCCCAAGGTCTTGAACGTGCTGATCTTGAAGTCGCCGCACGCGTTGTTCTGGCCTTGACACTGGCCGGCTTTGCAGATGTCGGTCGCGGTGCACTCGCCGGTCTTGCCGTCGCAGTTGTCGTCGAGGCCGTTGCAGATCTCGTTGCCGGGATCGGTGGCGCCGCACGGGCTCAGCCCCTTGGCGTCGCAAAAGCGCTTGCCGCCACAGTTGCCGTTGGCGTTGCTCTTGCTGCAGGTGGTGCCGAGCCCGAGTTTGGTCGCCCGCGGGCTGCACAGGCACACGTTGTCGGTGCGCTTGCACTGGTTGACCAGCGCGCCCGTGGCGTTCTTGACCTGGGCGCAGGTGTAGCCGACCGGGCAGGCGTTGGCCGCGTCGCAGGCACCGCCGCAGAACTTGCCGGGGGTGTTGCCCTTGCCGTCGCCGTAGTCCAGGCACAGCGCGGTGGTGCCGGCCGAACCGCCCTGGCAGTCGGCGTCGCTGTTGCACGGATCGCAGACCCGCGGGAACTTGGGCACGCACACCTGCACGTCGTCGTTGCCGGCCTTGAGCGTCTTGCAGGCGGTGCCGCTCGGACAGCTGGGCACGCACGGGTGCGCGCAAGTGCCGGTGCCAGCGTCGTCGAGGCAGTAGCCCGAGGCGCACTGGCCGTTTTCGGCGCACGCGCAGCCGCCTTCCGTGCATGCCGGCGGCAAATCCGGGCCGACAGATTGGTCCTTGGTGCCACTGGATTCGGGCGCAGCGTCGGGGGCTGCCAAGGTCGAGCAGTTGCACGGTATCGGGGCTCTCGGTGTCGCCGCCGGGCCCCGCCGCGTCCTCGCCGCCGAGGTCCAATCCGCCCGCGCCGTCAAACTGTGCACCTGCGCCCGAAGTGATGTCGCCGATCGGCGCGGTGGTTTCGCACCCGGCGAACGCGGCCACGGCAAACCCAGCAAGCAAGGCCGGGAATGCCGCAACAGTCCAATTTTCATCCCGCTTTCTCCGGCGGCGCGTCGAGCGGACAGGCTCGCAAAAGTTGCGGGACTGTACGGGTTGCCCTGTGCGGATTCAACCGATTTTCACGGGCAGCGTCCCGGCCAGGGACGCCGTGTGCCACGGTTTTTTCAGTTGCGAGCGGTGGCGGTAGCCGTTAGGCTCCTAGGTAGCGGGCCCACGCCCGCGATGGGTATGCGTGCGCAACATCGATGACCGCCCAGGCATCCATGGGCTGGCGACCGCCGTCGCCGCGACGGTGATCTTGGCGGGGTGGTGCTGGGTCGGGTCCGCCGACGCCGCACCGGTGGCATCGCGCTCTGCGGCGCACGCGGCGGCCCGCGCCCGCGCCGCCGCCAAGCGCATCGAACCGCGTCATTCGGTGGTGGTCCTGGCCGCCCGCCCAGACGCCGGCCGCGCCCCTAGCATGCCGGGACCCGGCTGGGCCTCGGGTACCGCTGCGGACGGGGCGGATCTGCTGGCGCACGCCCCCAACGTGCGCTGCGAGGTGTGCGCATCAACCGCTGCCGCGGCGCAACCCGGTCAGCAGTCGATCTTCGTGCTGGACCTGCGCTCGATCACCCATCGGCTGACGACCGTGCAGTTTCGCGACGCGACGCTCAAGTTGACCAGCTTCTCGCCGCTCGGCCTGCAGTTCCGCAAGCCTTTCTGACCCCAGGAAAACTCTACAGGTGCGCGCCGTCGTCCAACGGGTCCGTTTCGGCCGCGTCGAGGTCGGCGGCGCGGTCGCGGGCGAGATCGGCGCTGGCCTGCTGGTGCTGCTGTCGGTCGCCAAGGACGACACGCCGGCGGACCGCGCCTACCTCGTGGACAAGGTGGCAGGACTGCGCATCTTTGCCGACGAGGCCGGCCGGATGAACCTCGACGTGCGCCAAGCCGGCGGCGCCATCTTGCTCGTCAGCCAGTTCACCCTGCACGGCGATGTGCGGCGCGGCAGGCGGCCCGGCTTCACCGACGCCATGGCCCCTGAAGGCGCGGCCCCCGAAATCGAACGCGTGGCCGCCGAATTGCGCGCATTGGGCTTGGGTGTCGCGCAAGGCGTGTTCGGAGCCGACATGCAGGTAACGCTCTGCAACGACGGGCCAGTGACGATTCTTTTGGATTCCAAGAAGGTGTTTTGACGCGGTGAGCACGGCGACGGGCCGGTGGAGTCCGGCGCAGCCGGCTGACGATGAAAGCGCTGCGCGGTCGCAATGACCGTGGTACCAGAGGCCATTCGCCCGTAGATCCCCGATTGCGGCGGCGCCCCCATTTCCACGCAGGACCGTGCCTCGCCTGGCTCTCAGGGTCAGCCGGCGCCGAATCCGCGATGGGGGTGATCCCCGGCTGTGGCGCCGGTCAGGGACAGGGACAGGTGCAGGGCCAGGACCTGAGCAAATCCGTCGTTTGCATCGACGACAGCGCCGGCTTCGGCGTCCACGCGCCCTCGCCACGCTCTGCTCCCTATTCGCCTCCCTCCTTGACATCGCCGCCTTGCGCAGCCAATGTGCGGGCCGCGGCGCGGCAGGCGTCAGCGGAATCGCCGATGATCGACATCAAGCACCAGGTTGTCCGCGCCCACGACGGCACCGACCTGATGGCCTACGAGTGCGGCGGCGGCCCGGGACCCGCGCTCGTGCTGTGCAACGGCCTGGGCGGCAACATCGACGCTTGGCGCTACTTCACGGAGTTTTTCGGTCGGCGCCACCGCATCGTGTCCTGGGACTACCGGGGCCTGTACCGCTCGGCGCCCGCGGTCGGCAATGACTACTCGGTCAGCACCCACGCCGACGATGCCCTCGCCGTCATCGACGCCTATGGGCTGCGTCAGGTGGTGCTGGTCGGGTGGTCGATGGGCGTGCAGGTCAGCTTCGAGGTGGTGCGCCGCCACGCCGATCGCGTGCTTGGGCTCGTGCTCATCAACGGCACCTATGGCCGGCCGCTGGCCACCGCGTTCGCGCCCTTGCTCAAGTCCAGCCCTATCAAACCCATGATTCCTGCGATCTTACGGGCGATCGAGGCGGTGTCGTTCCTGGCTGAGCCGGCGCAGCCGTACGCCGTCAAGGTGGTTCGGACCAAGGCGGCGCTGACCGTGCTCAAAACCGCGGGCTTGGTGAGCCCAACCCTGGACGAAAAAGCGTTCGTCGAATTGGCGTCGCAGGTGGCCGCTCTGCACATGCCGCGCTACATGGCCATCCTCAATTCGCTCAGCGACCACTGCGCCGAGGCGGTGTTGCCGCAGATCGCCTGCCCGGTGCTCATCATCACCGGCGACCGCGATCTGTTCACGCCGGTCGACCAGTCGCGGCAGATGGCGGCGCGGATCGCCGGTGCCGAGCTCATGGTCATTCCGAGCGGCACCCACTACACGCCGCTCGAGTTCCCCGAACTCATCCACCTACGGGTGCAGAAGTTCTTGCGCGAGCGGCTCGGCTTCGACCCCGACGCGCTGGCCAGGGCCGCTTGAGCCAGCTTTCGGAGATGCGCATGCGTCTGGTTTTCGCCGCGGGCCTGGCGTTGGCCTGGGCCGTCGTCGCGCGTCCCGCCGCGGCCGCCGAGGAGTTCCTGGTCAAGATCGCTACGGTTGCGCCGGACAAGACGGCGTGGTCCGAAATGCTCAAGCGCTGGCAGAAAGGCGTGGAGGAGAAATCGGCTGGCCGCGTCAAGGTCAAGGTGTTCTTGGGCGGCACGCTCGGCAGCGAGGCCGAGTCGGTGCTGCGCTGCAAACGCGGGCAGATTCAAGCGGTGGCGGCCTCGATGGGGTCGATCGCCTCGCAGATCCCGGAAGTCAACGTCGTGGAGTTGCCTTTCCTTTTCAAGAATGCGGCCGAGGCCGACCACATCATCGACGGGGTGTTGGCCGAGCCCATGCGGCAGGCATTCCACCGGGCGGGTTTCGAGGTCGGATTCTGGAACGAAAACGGCTACCGGCACTTTGCGACCAAGGACAAGTTTGTCAAGACACCGGCGGACTTGAGGGGCAAGAAGATGCGATCGCAAGAGTCGCCGGTCCACCTCGACATGTGGAAGGCATTCGGGGCCTCGCCTGTGGCCATTCCGCAGACTGAGGTGCTGCCGGCGTTGCAGAACGGGACGGTGGACGGCTTCGACCAGGCGCTGCTGTACATGGTGGCGGCCAACTGGCACAGCTCCATCACATACCTGACGCTGTCGGGCCACATGTACCAGCCCGCTGTCATCGCCTTTCACAAGCCGTGGTTCGACAAGTTGCCCGCCGACCTGCAAAAGGTGCTGCTCGACGAGGGAAAGGCTGTGCAGGAGTTCGGCCGCAAGAAAGTGCGCGCCATGGGTCCACAGGTGCTGCAGCTCATCAAGGACGCGGGAGTCCAGGTCGCGGAGCTGACCGCCGCGGAGAAAGCCGCGTTCGGCGGTGCCGCCAGGACGGTGCGCGACAAGTTCCGCAAGACCGCCAAGCCCACGGCGGTGGCGATGCTGACGGCCGTCGAAGCCGAACTCAAGAAGATGCGGGGCAATTAGCCGATGCGCCCGCGGCCGGCGTGGATGCGGAGCGTCGATCGCCTCGACCGCGCCGTCTATCGCGCGGAACAGGCGCTGTGCGGCGGCCTGTTCGTGGCCATGGTCCTGGTGATGGGCCTGTACGTCGTGCACCGGGTGTTCTCGCGCGAGCAGGGCAGGCTGTCGACGGCGGTCCTCAAGATCGCCGCTGCGCTCGGCCACGCGCCCGATCACGCTTTCGTCCATGGGCCGGTATCGCTGGGTCTGAACCTCGCGCTCGGCTTTGCCCTCGCCGTCCTGGCCATGCGCACCAGTGCAGCAACGCGCGGCTTGCCGTGGTCCAGGGCGCTGGCGGGTGCGGCGGGGCTGGTCGCCAGCGGAGCGGCCGCGGTGTGGCTGGTCCTGACGCTGTTGCCCAATGGCCTGGTGTGGGGGCCTTCGGGCGCGCTGGTCGGCATGTTGTGGACGGGCTTTGTCGGCGCCTCGCTCGCTACCTACGAAAAGAAGCACCTTGCCCTCGAATTGGCCGACAAGTTGTGGCCGGCGCCGGCGCAGCGCTGGGTCAAGGGCGGTGCGCTGGTGCTGACGACCGGCCTGTGCGCGTTGCTGGCGGCGCTGGCGTGGGTCAGCCTGCGCGACCACTTTGGCACCTGGCTCGGCGACCCGGAGGCCGGCACCCTGCAGCCGACCGTGTGGCCGCGCTGGGTGCTGCTTCTGGCGTTGCCCGTGTCGTGGACCATGATCTCGCTGCGCTTTCTGGGCGAGGGGGCGCGCGTGCTGGCCGGCATCGAGCCGCCGCCCGCGGGGCACGACGAGGCATGAGCGGGCTCTACGTCGCCGTGCTGGCCGGCCTCGCGGTGTTGGGCGCGCCGCTTTTCGTGCTGGTCGGAGCGGCGACGGCCCTGGCGTTCGTGTGGTTCACGACCGACCACGGGACCGCCTTGTCGCTGCTGCCGATGATCCAGAACCAGGAGGAGTTGCTGACCAGGCAGGAGTTCCTGGCCATCCCGCTGTTCATGGCATCGGGCGCGCTGATGACCGCGGGCGGCATCGCGGGTCGGCTGGTCGACTTCGCCAAGGCGCTGCTCGGCTGGCTGCCCGGTGGTCTGGCGGTCGCCGCCGTGTTCGCGTGCATGTTTTTCGCAGCGATTTCAGGCAGCTCACCCGTCACGCTCATCGCCGTCGGATCGATCCTGTTTCCGGCCATGGTCGCGAGCAACTACCCGGAGAGGTTTTCGATCGGCCTGCTGACGACCTCGGGCTCGCTCGGTTGCCTGGTGCCGCCGTCGATTTCGATGCTCATCTACGCGGTGACCATCACCTCGACGTCCGCGCACGTCGACCCGCAAGACCTTTTCCTCGCCGGCTTGATCCCGGCGGCGCTCATCGGCGGGGCGCTCGCGCTGTACGCCATCGTCCACGGCGTTCGCAATCCGGCGGGCAGGACCGCCTTCTCGTGGCCAGAGTTGGCGCGCGCGACGCGCGAAGGGGTGTGGGCGCTGCTCTTGCCGCTGCTTGTGCTGGGCGGTATCTACGGCGGCCTCTATACGCCGAGCGAGGCGGGAGCGGTGGCCGCGCTCTATGCCCTTTTCGTCACCGTCGTGGTCGAGCGGCAACTGACGGTGCGAAAGCTGGTGGCTACGCTGGTCGAGTCGAGCACATTGATGGGGTCGCTCATCCTCATCATCGTGCTGGCGTTCGGCCTGAACGAGTTCCTGGCCGAAATCGAGGTCTCGCAGCGGCTGGCCGCGTGGATCCGCGCGTCGGACCTCGGGCCCATGGGCTTCCTGATTGTCGTCAACGTCTTGCTGGTGGTCATCGGCGCGCTGATGGACTCGATCTCGTGTACGTTGATCTTTGCGCCGATGCTCGCTCCGGTGGCCTACGACGTGTACGGCATCGACCCGCTGCACTTTGGCGTGGTGTTCGTCGTCAACATGGAAATTGGCTACCTGATGCCGCCCGTGGCGACCAACCTTTTCGTGGCCTCGGCGGTGTTCAAGAGACCCTTCGGGCTGGTCACGCGCGCAGTGCTGCCCACCCTGGCCATCACGCTCCTGGCATTGTGGGTGTTCATCCGCTTTCCGACGCTGTCGGTCGCGGCGGTGCGGGCGCAACGGGGCGAGTCGGAGTGGACCCTGCCCTTCCCCTCCGACAGGCGCGCCGCGACTGCGACGAGGTCCGCTGGCTTGCAGGGCGCGCCTGTGGCGTTGCCGAGCGCGGCCTCGCCCTCCGTGGTCCGGGCCGACAACCTCGCCGCGGTGACCGAGCGGATGTTCGCCGACGATGCGACGCCGGTGTCCGCCCCCGTGTTGGCGTCGGAGACCAATCTGTAGAAGGCGCGCAGCCTACAAGCAGGCCCGCCCGCCCGCCGTCTCGTCCTTGGCCTTGCCGTCCTTCCAGACGCGCTTGCCGGTGGCGTCGAAGCACTCGACCGCGTCCACCTTGCCCTTGGCGTCGTAGGTCACGAACAGTCCAAACGGCTGATCCTCTTTGTATTCGCCTTTGCGGGCCAGATGCTTGCCGGCGCTGTCGTAGAACTCCTTGTACAGACCATGGCGACCGATCGAGCCGTTGCGCGCGCAGACCTCGACGTGGCGACCGACCAGCTTGTCGCGGCCCTTGAAAAGCGTGGTGCCGGGCGGGCAGTCCTTGTCGCAGCCGATGAGCGCTGCGAGCGCCAACAGGGAAAGCCAACGTGCCACGGCGATCACGGCATGAACGAGATGGTGTCTTCGATGCCCTTGCAGCGCTTGGCCACTTCCTTGCTCAGCGCGTGCTTGGTCCCCATGGCGGCCTGCGATTCTTTGCAGATGGCCAGCGCCTGTTGCAGCTTGGGCTTGTCGCCTTTGAGCACCGCCGTCGCAATGACGACGCGGTTGTAGTGCAACTCCGGCCGCGTCTCGTCCTGGGCCCAGCCGTTGATGAGGTCGAGCGCCTCCTGGGCCTTGGCCGGATCGTCGCTCAAACGCCGCACCGCCACCGGCTTGGTCACGCGCGCCCAATAGTTGCTGGCGTCGCGCTTGAGCACCTCGTCGAGCAGGCGCACGGTGTTCTCGAAGTCCAGGAAGCGCACGGTGACCGCGGCGGCGTTGAGCAGCGGTTGGACCACGGTCGGGTCGGCCTTGGCGGCTTCTTCGAGCGCTACCAGGGCTTCGCGGGTCTGGCCGAGGTTCTGATAGGCGGCTGCGAACACGTTCCAAAGGTCGGCGGATTTCTTGAGATCGGCTGAGTTGCGGACGCCGTAGGAGGCCGCGAAGATGGCGTCGCGCGGCGATCCGGCTGCCAGGTGCGCCGAGGCGAGGCGCACGTACGCTTTGGCAACCTCGGGGTTTCCGGCGGCCCCTGCCTCGGTGGTCGGCTTGGCGGCGGCCGATTCGTCGACGGCCGCTCCACTGGACAGATCGAAAAGCTTGTAGCGCGTGTCGCGAATCACGTCGGCCGGCTTGCCCGTTTCGGCGGGCTTGTACGGCACGGCTTCGACCATGAACTCCTTGACGTCGGCCAGCTCCGCGAACGCCGGATCGAGGCCCTTGAGGTTGTCGCGGGCCTCAGCCCAATAGGTGTCGAAGGCGAAGACTTCTGCTGCCTTCTTGAGGGCCTCGCGGTACCGGTCCTTGGCCTTGTCGAAGAGCGGCGACGCTTTCTCGGCCATCTTGTTCAGCCACTCAGTCTTGAGCTCGTCGCTCTTGCCGAACTGGGGCGGCGCCGGCAAGTTCTTGAGGCTCGTGGCGACGTCCTGCCAGATGCGACCTCGGCGGCTCGAACTCGCCGCGGTCCACTTGGGGTTCTTGGCCCCTTCGGCCTCGGCGTAGACGGTGTCGGCCTCAGTGACCTTCTGCACCTTCTCGTTGAGCAGCTTGGCGGCGGCATCGAGGTTCTTGGGCGCGCCCTTCATCGCGCGCACCTTCTCGAACTCCAGCTCGCCTTTCATGAAAAGTGCCTGCACCAGCGCGTCGCGGCCGATCATCGGCAGTTCCGCGAACTTGCCTGCCGCGGAAATCTGCTTGCCCGTGTCGATGACGCGGGTGAAGTGGCCCAGGCCTTTGTCGCCGAGGCCCAGCTTGAACTGCGCCGTGCCGGTGTTGACCATCGCCGCCAGTTGCAGCTCGACGGGCGTCGCTTCGCTGCGCTTGAGGAACTTGTCGGAGGCCTTGATGACGCCCTTCCAGTCGCCCTTGTTGATGTATTGGACGGTCACGTTGTAGGCGACTTCAGCCGCGCGCTTGTCCCGGCCAAAGGTCTGAAGGAAAAGCTCGCCGTTCTCGACCACCTTGTCGTAGTCACCCAGCAGTTCACGGTAGCGCGTGGCGGTGGCCAAGGCCTGCGGCACCTTGTCGTGGGTCGGGTACGCCTTGACGAACGCCTCGTAGGCCTCTGCTGCCTGCCGGAAGTCTGCGGACTCGCGATAGATTTCTCCAATCTCGAAAAGTGACTGCGGCGCGCGCTTGTCGGCGGTGAAGGCCGCGGCCAGCGTCTTGTAGGTGTCGATGATCTTGTCGCGCTTCTTGGCGGTGCGGTAGAAGCGCGCGGCACCCGACAGGGCCTGGGCGGCCTTTTCCGGGTTCTTGTCCTTGAAGCCATTGCTGTACGCGGTCAAGCACTCGGCCGCGCGCACGGGCTCGTCCTTGTACTCGATGCACTTGTTGTATTCCTCGTTGCTCTTGAATTCGGTGATGGTCTTGCCGAGGGCGTCGCGGTTGAAGCGCGGGTCCTTGATGAGTTGGTCGACCCACTGGCGCAGGCCTTTGCCGTCCTGGCTCAGCCACAGAGCGCTGATCAGCAGTTGCGCCGCGTTGTACGCATACGCGTGCTCTGGAAAGCGGCCGACGTATTTGGACAACATCGCGGCGGCCTTGTCGAACTGGTTCTTCTGGTAGTACAGCCGCCCGGAGATGAACATCGCCACCGGCACGTCTTCGTCCACGACTTTGTTGCGGTCCGCGGTGTCGATGTAGCGCTCGCAGGCCCGGGCCACGCGCTCCTCGTCCTTGTTGAAGGGCACCGGGCGCAGGTCAGGGGTGTCCTCGGCCTTGGTGCCGGTTTCGGCGTTCAGGTTCTGCTGCTTGATGTAGCAGACCAGGGCGCGGTGCGCGGCCGGTTCGGCGAACTTGCCGTCGGGCTTGATGTCGATGACTTTCTCGTAGATGGCCGCGGCATCGGGCCAACGCTCCAACTGGTACAGCGAGAGGGCGTGGTTGTAGCGCATGACGTAGGCGTTCTGCCCGTCCGGGAAGTGGTCGCCGTAGATGCGGTAGATCTTCTCGGTCGTATCGAGCGTGGCCGGGTTGAGCGTGCCCTCGTATTCGTGGTGGTAGTAGCTGGCGACTTCGGCGAGCAGGCCCTCGAGGTCCGCCTTGCGCTTCGCGCTGGCCTTGAACCCTCGCTCCAGCGCGTTGCCGAGCAGGCCCACCGATTTCACGGTCTCGGCCAGATCGTGCATCCTGTAGCTGTTCTCCAGGCGCAGCGCGAGGTAGCGCACCATCTCCTGGTCGTCCTTGGCGAACTCGATGAGTTGGTCGATGGCTTCGTTGGACTTGGCGTACGCCGAAACTTCGGTGTAGTACAGCCCCAGCATGTCGAGGAGCATGACCTCGCTGCCCGGAGCGACGCGCTTGAAGAAAGCCAGCGCCTCCTTGGGCTTGCCGATTTCGGCCCACGATCGGACCAGGTATTTGCCGGCATCCTCGACGAACGTCACTCGACCGCGCTTGTCGGCGATCTCGGTCTTGCTGTAGTCGAGCACGCGGATGAAGGACTTGACCGCGTTGTCCCAGTTCTGGGTGTTGTAGTGGACCCAGGCGATGTAGTAGAGGCCCCAGCCGAACACCGCCGAATCGGGGTGGTCGAGCACCTTGGTGTACCATTTGATGGCTTCGCCGCCGTTGTTCTTTCCGAAGTAGTAGTTGCCGATGCCCAGGTAGGCGTCGGGCACGTAACCGGACCGCGGCGTCTTGCGCACCAGCCGCATGAAGGCGTCGACCGCCTCGCCGGGCCGCTCCAATTCGCCCAGGTGGTAGCCGAGCGAATACAACACCTCGTCGAGCTTGGCGAAGCGCGGAAACATGCGCTCGATGCGCTTGAGGTGGTTGACCACGTCGAGCTTGGCGGCGCGGCCCTGTTCCATCAGGTTCTGCTGTTGCACCTTGCAGCGCCGGCGGTCGGCCTCGTCCTCGGCGGCGTTGACGCAGGTCTCGATCTTGACGTCGTAGGCTTCGAGTTCGTAGGCCAGCGCGCGATCCCACAGCACGTAGCTGATTTCCAACAATGTGTCGGCCTCCGTCTCGGAACCGCGCTCGATTTCCAGCAACTCGCGCAAGATGTTCAGCTCGTCGTCGATGTCCTCGACGCTGGAGCGCTCGCGGTCGCGGCGCTGCTCGGGGCCGCCCGGGCCGCTCGCCGCAGGACCGCCTTTCTTGGTCGCCGGTCCGGCCTTGCCAGAGGCGGTTTCCTTGCTGGGAGCAGCCGCATTGCCAGCCGCTGCGCCAGCGGCGTCCTTGCTGCGCTTGATGACTTCGACTTCGCCCTTCTTGGCGCTGTCCTTGCCCTTGGGCTCGGCGGCCACCGCGCTTGCGGACAGCATGGCGGTGCACAGCGCCGCGACCAGCGCGCACCAGACCGGGATGCAAGCGTCGCGCTTCATTTGCCATCTCCCGACTTGTCGGCGCCGCCAGCGCCGGCTTTCTCCATCTTTTCTCCGGCTTTGCCGCCGACCTTGGGCTGCGCAGCCCCTCCGCCGCCCCCCGGCAGCTCCTTGGCCGTGCATTTGCTGCGGGTGTCGTAGGTGTAGCCGCCAAGTTCGTCGCGCCAGTAGCTGCCGTCGAACGGCCAGACGATGTGCTCCGCGTCCTCGCTGCGCGGTTCGCTGACCGCCTTGGCGGTTTCTGCCATGCTCGCTCGGACTTTGGCGCTGATCGACCCGCGTCGGGCCTTGAGCGACTCGTATTTGATGCGCAGACCCTGGCGAATGATCTCCGTCAGGTCTTCGCGCACGCGGGTCAGGCGGTTGCGGGCAAGGCCGCCGGCCTCTGCGATCATCACGGCGCGCACCCGGCCCATGTCGTCGGCGAGCAGTTGCGCGGCGGCTGTCGCCGTCGTGTTGCGCAGCAGTTTTTCCAGGCCTGCGACCTCGTCGTTGGCTTGCACCACAGCGCCGAACGCCCGCTGCAAGCGCTTGTCCGACAGGGCGACGTTGAAGATGCGCCGCAGCGGCACCGACAGCGATTTCTTGTCGCGCGACAGGGTGAAAAGGTAGTCGTAGAATTCTGCGTCGCTGCGTGTGCCGGCCAACTGGGCGTCGAGTTCCTTCTTGAGGGGCTTGTAGTCGCGCAGGAACTTCTCAACCGTCACCAGCGTCTCAGCAAACCGGCAGGTGCGGAAAAGGATGAGCGCCTCCAACACCCGCGCTTCGGGGTAGTAGCGATCCTCGAAAAACGGCGAGTTCAAGGTGTGCAGTTGGCCGAGCACGCGGTCGATGCGGCCGAGCCGAAAGTAGGTCCAGCCCAGTTCGAACAGCGAATCCAGCCACGCCGTCGTGCCTTCGGTGACGCGGTCATAGTAGCGGCCGGCGGTCTCGAATTGCTCGGACGAGTAGAAGAGCCGGCCCATCGACATGTTGGCGAGGTCGCGGTAGTGCGCGTAGTAGGCGGGCGCGCCGACGAGATCCTCGAAGCGCAAGATGTCCTTGAACGCCTCGACTGCCAGGCTGAAGTGCTGGCTGGCAGCGTTGCGACTCGCCGCGGTGTCCTGGGCCTCCGCCTTGCCCAACTGCACCTCGATGACGCCGAGCAGGTGCCGCGATTTCAAGAAAGTCTCGCCGGCCTGAGGACGGATGGGCGACAGCTTGGCGATCGCTTTGTCGTACTCCTTGACCCCGTAGTAGTAGCGCCCGAGCAGAAAGCGCACCTCGTCCACGTCCTTCTTGTCGTGGACGGTCTCCGGGGCGTCGGACAACCGTTCGAGCGTGGCGAGGTCGCCGGGCACCGCGCGCTGAATGAGCAGGAAATACTTGACCTTGTCTTTGTAGAGCGGATGTTCGACCTTGAACTGGACGCTGTCAAAGCTGCGCAGCGCCGACTGGTAGAGCCCGAGCGCGAAAAGCAATTTGCCCATGGTGAACTGGGCTTCGTCGCGGGCCGGATCCTCAGGTCCCAAGGTGTCGATGAGTTCTGTCAGCTTGCCAAAGGCGTCGTAGAACTTCTCGTCTTCGTACAAGGCCTTGGCGGCGGCCAGATCGCCGGCAGCCCTGGCCGGGGCGGCGATCAGCGAAGCGCCCAGGGCGACGGCCAGCCAGAATTGGGCCAAGCGCGAGATGGTGGGGCGGTGCAGGTTCACGGCGGCGAGGCCCTCCCGGCTGCGTTCGCGCGACCCCGGACGGGCGAGGGGCCAGGGCGCAAGCGGGGCAGTATTGCCCAAGTTGCGAGCCGCGCCAAGCGCGACCACAGCGGACCCCAGCGGACCCCCAGCGAACCTCAGCGCAGCACCTCGCCATCGGCCCCCACCCGGACGATGGCCGCGCCTTTCCACGGCCCGTCCGCCGTCAAGCCCTCGACCTGCGCCCTGACTTTGGACCAGTCGCCCACGACCAGCAATTGCGCCTTGTCGGGCCGCACCCAGGCTCTCGCCGCCGCGAGGACCGCAGCGGTGTCGACCTTGTGGACGCGCTCGACGAAGGCATCGTAGTAGCTCCACGGCAGGCCGAAGTACCGCAACGCCTCAAAGGTGCTGCCAATCGACCGACCGGTGGACCAGCGCGCAGGCAGGGACAAGATGGCGCCCTCCTTTTCGCGCGACAACTCCTCCGCGGACACCTCGGACTCGCGCACTGTTTTCATTTCTTGGAGGATTTCTCGAACGCTCGGGCCCGTGGCGTCGGCGCGCACCGAAGCCTGGATCACCAACACCGAGCCGTCGCGGCTGTAGCCGTAGGTGCCGCCCGCGCCGTAGGCCCAGCCATGTTTCTCGCGCAGGTTCTGGTTGATGCGCGACGAAAACCCCGACGACAAGATGGCGGCCAGCACCTGGGTTGCGTCGAAGTCCTGGGAGACGCGCTGCGGCCCCGGATGGAACATCGCCACCACCGACTGCTCTGCGCCAGGAACGTCGCTGAGGAAGATCGTGCCTGCGACGGGCCTGATCTCGGCCGGCGCCGCATCCTGACGACCCAGGGCGCGCCAGCCGCCGAGCCTGCGCTCCAGGTGATCGACGACCTGGTCCCTTGTGATGTCGCCGACCACGAAAAGCGTGGCACCGACCGGCCCATGGCCATCGACGTAGGCGCGACAATCGGTCACGCGCAGCGCCGACAGCGAGGCGTCGGTGGTCAGCCAGCCACGCGGGTTGGCCGGCCCGTAGGCCAGCGCTCCGATCAACCGCGACGCCAGCTGCCCGGGGTTGGATTTCGCCGCCAGCAACGCGGCCTTGCGTCGGCCGGTGATGCGACCGAGCTCGTCGGGCCGCAGGCCTGGGTGCAAGAGGACCTCTGTGAACAGGTCGAGCGTTTGCGCAAGGTTGCGCGTCATGGTCGCCAGCTCGAACGACGTGTGCTCAGTGGTCGCCGAGGCACCGAACGACGAACCGAGGTCGGCCAGCGCCTCGGCCAGTTGCAGCTTGTCGCGTTTGTCGCTGCCATCGCCCCACAGTTGCGTGCAAGCGCTGGCGCGACCACGGCGGTCGGGGGGGTCCAGGCGGCTGCCGCCCACCAACTGAATTTCCATCGTGACGGTCGGCAGTTGGTGACGCTCGACCAGGATCACCTCGATGCCGTTCTTGAGCGAGAAAAGTTGCGGCTTGGGCGTCGGGGCTGGGCGCGGCTTGCCGGCCACTGGCGGGGTCGCGCGGTACGGTTCGTCGACGAACACCGGCGTCGCATCGGCCGGCGGCGCTGCGGCCAGGGTCTTGGCCAGCGCGGGCAGGGGCGCGAGGATCGCGCACAGCGACCACCACGAAAGGATGCGCATCATTTGCCCCCCTTGGGCGGCGCCACGGGGACGCTCGGCGGCGGACCCGGCATGGTGAGCACGAACACCTGGGCCTCGGGCCGCAAGAACCGGGCGGCAGTGTCGCGGACGGCTTGGGGGGTTGCGCCACGGTAGCGCTGCAGGTCCTTGGCGATCCAATCGGTCTGGCCGAGGTAGTGGTTGTAGCCTTGCAGGACCTCGCAGCGCGTGTTCAGGCCTTCCAGGCCCCAGACGAACGCGGACTCGACCTCGACGACGGCGCGGTTGCGCTCGCGTTCATCGATCGGTTCGTTCGCCAGCCTGGCCAGTTCTTCTTGCACGATGGCCGCGGCCTGCTCGCGATCCGCGCCGGGCCGCAGGTCGACGGTGACGTGGAAGGTGCTCGACAGCTGCGCGCTGGCCTGGTGCACGCTGACCGATTGCGCGAGCTGCAACTGATGGACCAGCCGCTTGTACAGGCGTCCGGTGCCGGCGCTGCCGAGCGCATGGGCGGCGATGTCCAATTCGGCGTCGCCCGGCGCGTAGGTCTTGGGGCTGTGCCAGGCCCAGTGCAGGCGCACCAGCTTGGCCAGCGGGTCGACGACGACGGCGCTCCTGGCGCCCGGCACGACCGGCAAGGGGCGATCGGCATGGGCGGGCTTGGGCATGCGCGGAAAGCTGCCAAACCACTTCGCCACGATCTTGCGGACGGCCTTGGGGTCGAAGTCACCGGCGAGGCACAGGGTTGTGTTCGACGGCACGTACCAAAAGCGGAAGAACCCGCGCACGTCGTCCAGGCTGGCGCGCTCCAGATCCTGGTGCAGGCCGATGGTCAGGTGCCGGTACGGGTGCCCTTCGTCGTAGAGCAAGCGGTTGATCTCGAAGCGCTCCTTGCCATACGGCACGTTGTCGTAGCGCTGGCGCCGTTCGTTGCGGACGACTTCGCGTTGGTTGTCGAGCGATTTCTGGTTCAGCAGGTCGAGCAGCCACCCCAGCCTATCGGACTCGAGCCATAGCGCGGTCTCCAGGTGGTGGCTCGGCACCTGTTCGAAGTAGTTGGTGCGGTCACTGTTGGTGGTTCCGTTGATGCCGGTGGCGCCGACCTTGCGCAACACCGGAAAGTGCTGATCTTCGCCCGCGTGCTTGCCCCCTTGGAACATCATGTGCTCGAAAAGGTGGGCAAAACCCGAGCGGCCCGGCACCTCGTCGCCCGACCCGACGTGGACCCACAGGTTGACGGCGACCAGCGGGACCGACCGGTCGGGCACCAGCAGCACCTCCATGCCGCTTGGCAGGGCATAGCGCTCGTGGACGACCTTGGGGACATCGTCGGCCTGCGCGGACCACGGCCACAGCAGCAGGACGACCACCATGGGCAGCAGTCGGTTCGCCACGCCCACCTCGACCAGCCCGGACGGCGCCGGACCCCGGCGTTTTAGCGCGCGCGCAAAGGCGCGACAACCCTTGCGCCCGACAGCCAAACCGCCGACGATTGCCGCGGCTGCTGCCGCCTTGGGTGTGCCATGTCCCGTTTCGCTTGGTTCGCCGGATGCCTTGCCGCTGCGCTGGTCGCCGCATTGCCCGCCCACGCCGCCACGACCATCGCCGTCGGCTACTTCGACAACACGTCGGGCTCGGCCGACTGGCAGCCGCTGTCCAAGGGCCTGGCCGACATGCTGATCACCGATCTGGCCGCCACCGAGGGCCTGGTCGTCGTCGAACGCGAGCGGCTGCAACAGGTCGTGGACGAAATCAAGCTCGGCAAGGGCAGCTTCATCGACCCGTCGACGGCCCAGAAGATGGGCAAGGGCTTGGGCGCGAGCCACATGCTCATCGGCGGCTTCCTGGTGAGCCAGGGCAAGCTGCGCGTGGATGCCCGGTTGGTCGACGTCGCGACGGGCAAGATTGGCCTGGTCGCCCAAGAGACCGGATCGGCCGAAGACGTGTTCGCGGTCGAGGCCAAGCTCGCCGACAAGCTGAGGCAGTCGCTGGCGGTGACCAAGAAACGCGGCGACGGTGCCGGGCCGCCGCCCCCCAAGGTGTCCGCCGACGACGTCAAGACCTTGGGGCAGGGCCTGGACGCCATGGACCAGGGCAAGGTCGACGAAGCGCGCCGCATCCTCGGGGCGCTCGCCGCGCGCAAGCCGGATTTCTCGCAGGTGCAGCGCGGCATGGAGGCCCTCTCCAAGCGCATCAAGCAGATCCTGGCGCAGAGCAAGGTGGCGCCCGAGCGGCTGGTGGCCCTGATGACCGAAATCGAGTCGGGCAAGATCGACGCGTGTCAGAAGCTGATGATGGAGCTCTCGGGCATGATGACGGCGGTGGTCAAGGCCGGCATGCGTGTGCAATTGCCCGATGGCGGCGACGCCGGGGAGGCGGGCCGGCTGCTGGCCGCCTTCTACGCCGTGATGTTGCACGCAGTGGACCAACCGGCCTTGCAGGCACCGGTGTGCTACGGGCAACAGCCGGCGGGCACGGTGACGGCGATGTTCCTGATGTCGATGCAGCACTTGGCGCAGTTGCAGCTCAAGTGCGACCCGCTGCGGCTGGCCCAGGACGCCAATGCCGAACGCCAGCGCGGCTTGTGCGAAAAGCAGGCCAAGCGGATGCCGGACATGGTCGACCCGTCGGGCAAGGTGGTGGTGGCGGCCAAGGACTACCCGGTGCTGATGGTGCAGGTCGGCCAGATCTTCGTCGAGCGCTATGCGGCATCGCCGTACGCCCAGATGCTCTTGCCCCAGATCCAGGAATATGTGGACCATTTTCGCATCTCGAACCTGTCGGCCGCCGACAAGGAGAAGGCCCTCGCGACGGCGCGCACCGAGGTGACCCGCAAGGCGATCGCCCAATTCACCGCCTACGCAGACCTCGGCCTGGCGATGGGGATGATCCCGGCATCGCAGCACATGGTCGAGAGTTCGCCGGGCGTCGGCCTGTTCTGGTCGTTGCACCTGACCGAAGGCGACATGACCGTTGGCCTGGGCAATATCGAGTTGTCCGTGGACGGCGGCGCCTCGTGGCAGCCGTGGCCACGCAAGCAGGACGCGCCCGGCTGGGCCTACAAGCACTTGAACTTCCCGGTGGACCCGGGCAAGCGGCGATTGGTTGCCAAGGTGGACCAGGTGCTGGATGACGACGCTGGCCGCAAGGTGCCCAAATGGGACCTGCTGGCCAAGAAGTGGGTCAAGGATGCCGTCTGGCTGGACGCCGCGCGTGGACGCCGGATCGCTATGCGAAGGTGCAGGCGCGGTTGACCGGCGAGGATGGCTCATCGATCGGGCTGTGCACAGGGAAATACGACGAGGAGCTGAGCAAGCGCGGCGACGGCAAACCCGTCTGGTACTATGGTCGGCTGTACTGCCGGGGCAACTAGGCGCCCTGGCTGCGACGAGGTCATGGCCCAGTTCCTTGTGCGTCTGCGGGCCGTCCACGTGGCCATTGCCGCACACACTGCGTGGGCGTGTGCGGGGTGCGGGGAGACGGCACGCCCCGCGCCACAAGAGACTGCGTCAGCAGACGCCACCCATGCCCAGGACACTGCCGATCCGCCCGAAGAAACCGGCGCCGGCGGTCCCGCAGCGACGGCCGACGCGGGCGACAGCGCCCAGAAGCTCGACATCGCAGCAAATTCCGACGCCAGCGGTGAACCCGAGATGGCCACCCCGGCGGACACGGCCGTACCGACCGGCGACGCGCCCACGCCGGTCGACGCGGTCGCAGCCGCCGAGTTGGCGGGGCCGGCGCCAGACGCATGGGTCGCCGCGGACGAAGGTGCCATCCCAGATGGGGTGTCTGCGTCCGATGCCGCGGCAGTGGAGGCACCGTCTGCCGAGGCCGAGTTCGACGCGCTCGCAGGACCAGAATCTTCGACGGCGCCTTCGGATGTCGCGTGGGCAGTGGACGACCCGGCCGCGGCAGACGGCCCATCGGTCGCCGAGGTCATCCTGCCAGGCATGGACGCGGCCGATCCAGGCGAGGCGTTCCCGGCCGACGCCGCGCCGCTGCCGGCGGCGGCGACGACGCACAATGTCCTGCTGGTGATTTCCGCCAAGGCGCCCATGGCCGGGGCCTCGTTGACGGTGTACGCGCTGGCGCCCGGTCAGCCGCCTCCGGACCCGCAGAGCGGCGACAAGCCGGCGTGGCAAGGCGTGGTGCCCGACAGCTGGCCCGTCGAGGTGCCGCTCAACCTCAAGCCGGGCAGTTGGCAATTGGGCGCCCAGGTCAAGGCGGGTGCCGAAGGGGGACCGCCGCTGGCCGTCGGCGCGGTGTGCGTGCAGGGTCAGGCGGCCCTGGTGACCCCGGGGCCGACCTTGCAGACCTTCAAGGTCAACCTGTTGCCCCCGTTCGAGGTGTTCGCTCTGGGCGATCTGTGCGCCGCGCCAAGTTCCGGCGGGGCCAAGGCCCTGCTCAAGGTCGAGTCGGCGACGCACCCGCCCAACACCAAGGACGGCGGACCGCACCTGATGCAAGCACTGGTCCACGGCGACCGCCTCTGGGTGGCGGGTTCGCAGGATGGCTTGGTCAGTTTCGACTTTCCGGGCGGCGCCGCTGCGGCCCAGCCCTTTGCCAATTGGCAGGTCCACGGCGGGCAGTTCTGCAATCGGGCCGTGCGCGTCGGGGCGCGACTGTTTTGTTCGTCGCGCGCCGGCTACCTGCACATTGCCGAACTGCAGCCCGACCAAAAGCCGGTTTCCGTCATCAAGTACTCGATGGCGAGCAGTCCCACCGAGGGCATGGCGCACCGCGACGGACAGGTGTACGTGGCGATCCACGGCAAGGGCCTGGTCGCGATCCAGGCGACGCCGCCGCATGCGGTCCACGCCGTGACGGTGCCCGCCGACGTCACCGAGGCCTGGGACGTGGCCGCGCTCGGTCTGGATCACTTGGTCGTCGCCAACGGAGCGGCCGGGTTGGTTTTCGGATCGCTGGCGGGTCCCGGCGGTCCGTTCGACCTGCAACCCTTGGCCAAGCTGCCGCTGCCGGGCGTGAGCGCCTACCTTCAGGTGGACAACACCACCCTGGCCGTGGGTGGCCTAGGGGGCGGCGCGCACCTGGTCGACATCGCCGATCCGGCTGCGCCGAAGCTGGTGGCCTCCTGGTCACTGCCGCTGAACGCCTACGGGCTGGCGCTGGCGGGCGACCACCTTTTGATCGCGGCCGGCGCCGCCATCCTGGTGGCACATCAGCCCGCGGGCGCCCCTTGGCACATGCGCGGCGGCCTGCGCAGCGACGCGTTCGCGCTCGACATCGACGCCCACGGATCCGGTTGGTTGTCGGCCGAGTTCACGACGATCCGCCGCTCGACGCTGGACCCGAAGGCGGCCGTGGCCGGCCCGGTGCTGGTGGCGCCGCGCATGGTCACCTCCGCGCCCGCTGCGGTGGGCTCGACGCTGGCGGTCGAATTGCTGCTGCACAACGCGGGTGGCAACCCGCTCTCCGTGTCGCAAATCCTGTGGCAGGAGCAACAGATGGGCAGCGGGCCGGGCGGCAGCGTCAAGTTCGTCGGACCGTGGAACGTGCCGGCCCACGGTTCGCTGCCGGTGCAGATGACCGTCAAGAAGCTGGTCAAGGGCGTGCTCAACCATCAGTTCCTGGTGATGAGCGACGACCCGAACCAACCGCAGGTAGGCATCCCCCACCACGAGACGACCTGGCTGCACACCGGCGACAAATTGCCGAAACTGCCAGTCTATTCGGACGGCAAGGGCAACAAGGTGAACCTGTCGCTGGAGTTCGCTGGCAAGGTCGGCGTCCTGCTGGTGGCGGCCCATTCGTGCCCGGTCGCCTTCCAGGCGCTGGCCGCCGCCCGCCGTGACCTTGGACCGTTGGTCGGCAAGGGCGCAGTCGCCGCTGTCGCCATCAACCCTTGGGACAAACCCGACGTCGCTGAGGTCGCGGCGTTCGCGATGCCGTTTCCGGTGGTGTACAGCGGCCTGACCACCGCCGATGGCCACGACTGGTCCGAGGTGCTCGACGTCACGCTCGGGCAGCCAATGACCGCCGGGCCGCCGATGCCGATCACCTACGTGACAGGCAAGGACGGCAAGCTGGTGGTGGCCCGCTGGGGCTACGATTCGGCCGAGGTGCTGGCGGCGGTGGCGGCAGCGGTCGCGAAATAGGCGTGTCAGCTTCGGCACGGCCCTTGCGCGGGTGTGGTTCAGCTTCCGGCGACAGCCCGCTCGGCCTGGTCGACCTCGATCCCCTTGCGGCGCGCGTAGTCGGCCAACTGATCGCTGCCGACCGGCCCGACGGCGAAATACCGGGCGTCGGGGTGGCCGAGGAACAGCCCGCACACGGAGGCGGCCGGCGCCACGGCGTGCGTCTCGGTCAGGGTGATGCCCAGTTCGTCGGGCCGCAGCAACCGCCACAGCTCGGCCTTTTCGGTGTGGTCCGGGCACGAGGGGTAGCCGAACGCCGGCCGGATGCCGCGGTAGCGTTCGGCGATGAGCGCGTCGTTGTCCAAGGCCTCGTCTGGGGCGTACCACGCCCGCCGCACCTGTGCGTGCAACCACTCGGCGGCGGCCTCGGCCAAACGGTCGGCCAGGGCCTTGGCGAGGATGGCTGTGAAGTCGTCGTGGTCGGCGAGCGCCGCGGCTTCGAGGTCCTGCACGCCAAAGCCAGCGGAAACGGCGAACGCGCCGACGTAATCGACAACGCCGGCCTGGCAGGGCGCCACGAAATCGGCAAGGCACAGGTGCGGCTTGTCCGGGTCGGTTTTCTTCTGCTGCTGGCGCAGGAACTGGAAGCGTGCGACACAAGCTGCCGGATCGACCGGGTCGAAAAGCGCGACCTCGTTGCCGTCGGCGGCGGCCGGCCACATCCCCCATGTCGCGCGGACCTCCAGGGCGCCCTCGCGCACGACGCGTTCCAGCAAGGCCTGGGCGTTGCCGTACAGGTCGCGCGCCGCGGCGCCGTAGTCCGGGTGATCGAGGATGGCCGGAAAGCGCCCCTTGAGATCGAACGCCGCAAAAAGAAAGGTCCAATCGATGCAGGCCGCGATCTCGGCCAGGGGCGCGCGCGCCAGCACCTGCCGACCCAACACCGCGGGGGCCGACAGCACCGCCGGGTCGAAGGCCAGCCGCGGCCGGCGGGCCTGCGCCTGGGCATAGGGTAGCAGCGGGGCGGCGTGGCGCAGCGCGTGGATCTGCCGCACGTTTTCCTGGTCGGCACGCAGCGCCTCCAGCCACGCGGTGTGGTCGTGCGCGGTCGCGTGCTGCGCCACTTCCACGGCCCGCGAGGCATCGAGCACGTGGACCACCGGTCCGGTGTAGTGGGGAGCAATCTTGACGGCGGTGTGCTGCTTGCTGGTGGTCGCGCCGCCGATGAGCAGCGGCAGGGTCAGGCCGCGGCGCTGCATCTCCTGGGCGACATGCACCATCTCGTCCAGCGACGGTGTAATCAGGCCGCTGAGGCCGACCGCCCGCACGCCGCGCGCCGCCGCCTCGCGCAGGATGGTCTCGCACGGCACCATGACGCCGAGGTCGACGATATCCCAGCCGTTGCACGCGAGCACGACGCCGACGATGTTCTTGCCGATGTCGTGGACGTCGCCCTTGACAGTGGCGAGCAACAGTGTGCCTTGGCTGCTGCCCTGACCGGAGGCCTTGGCGGCCGCGAGGTGCGGTTCCAGCCACGCCACGCCTTTCTTCATCACCCGCGCCGACTTGACCACTTGGGGCAAGAACATCTTGCCCGCGCCGAAGAGGTCGCCCACTTGGCGCATGCCGGCCATCATCGGCCCCTCGATGACGGCAAGCGGCGACCCCAGCTCAGCCAGCGCTTCGGCCACGTCCACCTCGATGTGATCGACCGTGCCGTGGACCAGCGCCCAGGCGATGCGATCGGCAACGGGGGCCTGCCGCCAGGCGAGATCCACCTCTTTCTTTTTGGCGCCGCCCTTGAACCGGTCGGCGATCGCCACCAGCCGATCGGTGGCGCCCGGGTCGCGGTTGAACAGCACGTCCTCGACGGCGCGCAGCAGATCCGGCGAGATATCGCTGTACACCGTGACCTGGCCGGCGTTGACGATGCCCATGTCCAAACCGGCGGCGATGGCGTGGTACAGAAACGCGGAGTTCATCGCCTGGCGCACCGGCTCGTTGCCGCGGAAGGCAAAACTGAGGTTGCTGATGCCGCCGGAGACCTTCGCGCCAGGGCAGCGCTGCTTGATCCGTCGCGTGGCGTGCAAGAAGCTCACCGCATAGTCGGCGTGTTCCTCGATTCCGGTGCCGATGGCCAGCACATTGGGGTCAAAGAAGATGTCCTGTGGCGCAAAGCCGATGCCGACCAGCAGCTGGTAGGCCCGCTCGCAGATCGCCACCCGACGGTCGGTGTCGGTGGCCTGCCCATGCTCGTCGAAGGCCATGACCACGGCCGCCGCGCCGTACCGCGCGATGGTGCGCGCCTTTTCGACGAACGCGGCCTCGCCGTCCTTGAGCGAGATGGAGTTGACGACGCCCTTGCCTTGCAGGCACTGCAGGCCGGCTTGCAGGACTTGCCAGTTGCTCGAATCGACCATGACCGGCAGCCGGGCGATCTCGGGTTCGCTGGCAATCGTGTTCAAGAACACGGTCATCGCCCGTTTGGAGTCGAGCATCCCCTCGTCCATGTTGACGTCGATCAGGTTGGCGCCGCCGCGCACCTGGTCCAGCGCCACCTGGGTCGCCGTCGCGAAATCGTCGGCCTTGACGAGGTCGCAGAACTTCTTGCTTCCGGTCACGTTGGTGCGCTCGCCGATGACCACGAAGTTGGTCTGCGCTGTGATGTTCAACGGTTCCAGGCCACTGAGGCGAGTATGGTTCGCCTGGGGCACGGCCACCGACACCGCCCGCGGTCGCTGGCTGCCGCACGCCTGGACGATGGCGGCAATGTGGTCCGGGGTGGTCCCGCAGCAGCCTCCGACCACGTCGACCAGGTGGTCGCGGGCGAATTCCGCCACCAAAGCGCCGGTGGTCTCGGGGCTCTCGTCGTAGGCGCCAAAGGCGTTGGGCAGGCCGGCGTTGGGGTAGCAGCTGATCCGGCAGTCGGCCACCGCCGCCAGGTCGACGAGCCACGGTCGGATTTCCTGGGCGCCGAGCGCGCAGTTCAGTCCTACGCTCCACGGCCGCGCGTGGCTGACGCTGGCCCAGAACGCCTCGACGGTCTGGCCCGACAGGGTCCGGCCGCTCTTGTCGGTGATCGTCACCGAGATCATGACCGGCAGACGGGTTCCGCGCCGCTCGAATTCGAGCGCGATGGCCGAGAGCGCGGCCTTTGCGTTCAAGGTGTCGAAGATGGTCTCCACCAGCAACAGGTGGGCGCCGCCGTCAATGAGACCGCGCACCTGTTCCGTGTACGCGTCGTGGACTTCGGCCCAGGTGACGGCGCGGAACGCTGGGTCGTTGACGTCGGGCGACAGCGACAGGGTCTTGTTCAGCGGGCCGATCGACCCCACTGCAAATCGCGGCGTTGCCGTGCGGTCACGCCACGCATCGGTGGCCCGCCGCGCCAGGCGCGCCGCCGCCACGTTCAGATCGTAGGCGAGGTGTTCGGTGCCGTAGTCGGCCTGGGCGATGCGCGTCGACGTAAAGGTATTGGTCTCGATCAAGTCCGCGCCGGCTGCGAGGTACTGCGCGTGGACGTCGGCGACCACGTCGGGCCGGGTCAGGCACAACAGGTCGGTATTGCCCTTGAGATCGCGCGGGTGGTCGCGCAGCAGGTCGCCGCGGAAATCGGCCTCGCGCAGCCCGCGCCGCTGCACCATGGTGCCGGTGGCGCCGTCCAGAAAGAGCAGCCTCCGCGCCAGCAGGTCGTCGAGTTCGGCGACAACGCGCGGTTCGAGCCAGGGCAGTTCGGTCATCGGGCGATTCCACCTCCGCCGCGGACGACGGGCCGGACATTATCGGCATCCGCGACATGGGGGCAAGGCCACGGGCCGGCATGGCCAGGTTGGCCGTGGCAAGCCCCCGTCCCCCGAGACCGTTGACATTGCAGCGATTGTTGGGACCCGGTCAGCGGGCATCCACCCGGCTGCCCGGTCCGCCTTGGATGCGGTCCGGCGGCCCATACTTGACCATGCCGAAGGGTCGCACGGCCGGAACGCCCGCCCCCGGCCAGACGCCGACGGTGGTGCCCGCGGTCAGGTAGATGCCGTCGTCGATGGGAAAGTTGAGGCTGAACGCCGCCTCCAGCTTCTCGTCGTTGCGGTCCCCAAAGGGCTTGAGCAGCGGCGTTTCGTGGGTGATGCCGAGATCCATCCACGCGCCTTCCGGCATCCACGGGTTCTTCCAGTTGCCGCGCACGACCGTCGGGTTGAGGCTGCCCGCGACGCTCCACCGAAACGCCGGGCCGTCGTCGACCTTGAACATGCTGCGCGTGGCCTGGATGCGCGCACCTGCGGTCATCGCCAACCGCCACGGCCCCCACTGGCCCGACACGATGGCAGTCGGCTGGACGGTCGGCCCGGGTCGGCCGAGATACTGCACCGGGTCGCCCGCCGGAATGGTCGCCCACAGCATCGCCGCGTAGCCCCAGTCGCCGATGCGGTCGGGCCGGAACACGTACTTGGCGCCGACCGCGATGTCGGCGATGGCCGGGTCGGAAGGCAGTTTTCCCGAATCGCGCCCGAAAAGGCTGGGGCGTTCCGCGACTTGCCACAGGCTGACCGGAACCACCACGCCGAGCGTGACATGGTCGAACATGCGCATGGACAGGCCGACATCCATCTGCAGGCGGCTCTCGACCAACGGTCGCAACACCTTGGACTCGGTGCCGACCACCAGCGGCCGCCACGCGTATTGCAGTTGGCCGCCTGCGTACAGGCCGTGCAACTCCAGTTCGCGCGCGGCCTCGGTCAGGGCGATGCCCGTGCCGTCGAGCGTCGGCCGGGCGCCGGTGACGTCGGTCGGTTGCAGGGCCAGCGCCGGCGTCGTCGCGAGCAGCAGCGCGCAGAGCGCCATCCACGGGCGGCGGCGCCGCAGGATGACGCAGCCGGCCGCGGCGCCGAGCAGCGCAGCCAACCACGGCGCCTTCCGAGTGCCCGGCGCGGCGGCGCAGGCCGACAAGGGTGATGTGCCGCGCACCTGCGCTCCGTATTCCAGGGTGTCCTGGTCGTCGGCCGGGTCCAGGGGGTTGGTGCGCAGTTCCAGCACTTCGATGCCGTCGTTCAGCCCGCCGCCGTCGGTGTCGGCCGAGCGCGAGTTGGTGCGGTACACGAGCAGTTCGTCGCCGTCGGGCAGGCGGTCGCCGTCGCTGTCGGTGTCGCGGTAGTCGGGCTTGCCGTCGCCGTCGCTGTCGATGGGCGCTTGCAGCAGGCCGGGCTCGCTGCCGTGCTCGAGGCTGTCGGGGACGAGGTCGTTGTCGCTGTCGACGTCGCGTGCGTCGATGGTGCCGTCGCCGTCGCTGTCCAGCGGCGCCACCGGGTTCTGGACCTCGACGTTGTCCCAGATGCCGTCGGCGTCGCTGTCGGGCTTGAGCGGGTCGAGGCCGAGCGCCACCTCAATGGCATTGGCCAGCGAGTCGCCGTCGAAGTCGCCATCGTTGGCGCCATCGTCGAGCGGGTTCTCGGGGTCGGTCTCGCCCTGGTCCACCTTGCCGTCGCGGCTGAAGTCCTCTTGGCCGTCCGAGAGCCCGGCGCGGTCGCTGTCGGCCACGCGGGCGAGCGTGCGCGTGGTCGGGTCCTTGTCGGCCACGAAGACCCCCGAGCCGAGGGCGGTCGCTTGCGGCTTGGGCAAGGTCGTGCTGGTCAGGCCGGTCTCGGTGCCATCGAAGAGGCCGTCGCCGTCGCTGTCCTCGTCCAGCGCATCGATCAGTCCGTCGCCATCGGAGTCGAAGGCCCAATTCGCTTCCTGCCCGTCGAGCACGCCGTCGTCGTCGCTGTCGGCGTCGTTGGGCTTGGTCTTGAGCGCAGCTTCGGCGGTGTCGCCAATGCCGTCGGCGTCGGTGTCCGCCGCGTTGCTGATCTTGGTGGGATCGAGGGGGTCGCCCTCTGCAGCGTCGGGCGCGCCATTGCGGTTGCCGTCCTCGAAGCCATCGAGTTGGCCGTCGCGGTCGCTGTCCGCGGCCAGGGGCAGGGTCTTGGTCAGCGGTTGCGCGTCGGCCACAAAGGCGCCCTTGCCGGCATCGGTGCCGCCGATCTGCAGGCCAGCAGTGCCGTCGACGGGCTTGGTGACGCCGAGCTCCGTGCCGTCAGCGATGCCGTCGTCGTCGCTGTCGGGGTCGCGCGCACCCGGCAGGCCGTCGCCGTCGCTGTCGAAAAGGGCGTTGGGCTCGGCACCGTCGGGCACCCCGTCGTCGTCGGTGTCGCGATCAGTCGAACTGGTGCCGGCGCGCAGTTCCTCGGCGTCGGCCAGGCCGTCGAGGTCGGTGTCGATGACCTTGGCGACGCTCAGCGGGTCTTCGGGATCGCTCTCGCCGGTATCGAGCTTGCCGTTGCCGTTCGGGTCTTCCAGGCCGTCGCGCAGCCCGTCGCCATCGCTGTCGGCGCGCAGCGGGTTGGTGGCCGTGGTCGGGTCCTCGTCCGCCCCAAAGTTGCGGCGCAACAGCCAGGTCGCCTTGGCGGTGATGGCGACGTTGCGCTCCGTGCCGTCCGACAGGCCGTCGTTGTCGCTGTCGGCGTCGTTCGCGCACGGCGCGCCGTCGCGGTCGGGATCGAGCGACAGGTTCCATTCGTTGCCGTCGAAGATGCCGTCGTCGTCGCTGTCGGCGTCGGCCGGGTTGGTGCCGACGTGGATCTCTTCGGCGTCGGGCAATCCGTCGGCGTCGGCATCGGGCATCGCCGCGGTCGACGAGGCCAGCGTCGGGTTCGATTCGCCGGCAGCCACCTGCAGCTTGCCGTCGTGGTTCCAATCCTCGGCGCCGTCGCGCACGCCGTCCATGTCACTGTCGGCCGCATCGGGGTTGGTGATGGTGCTCGGGTCGGCATCCGCTCGAAACGCGCGCGCCGCCAGATCTGTGTGGTTGTCCAGTTTCGCGGCGGTCAAACCGGCCTCGACGCTGTCCCATACGCCGTCGTTGTCGCGGTCAGCGTCCAGCGGACCGATGAGGCCGTCGCCATCGCCGTCGACCGGCGGCTCGGCGTCGTCGGCCAGGCCGTCGTCGTCCGAATCGCGATCGAGCGGCGACGTGCCCAGTTGCACCTCCGGGCCGTCGAGCATGCCGTCGCCGTCGCTGTCCGGGTTGGTGCGCTGGGTGCCTTGCTTCTTCTCGTCGCCGTCCGGCAACTGGTCGGCGTCGCTGTCGAGCGACCGATAGTCGGCCTCGCCGTCGCCGTCGGTGTCCTTGGGCGGGGTTTTCCAGTCGGCGTCGCCCGCCTCGTCCTTGTCGAGCCAGCCATCGCCGTCGCTGTCCTCGTCCTTTGCGTCGGGCGTTCCGTCGCCGTCGGTGTCCACCAGTTGGCCGCCGGGAGCCTCATGGCCGTCGGCGATGGTGTCGCCATCGGTGTCGGGGTTCTTGGGATCGAGCCCGGCCTTGAGTTCCACCGGGTTCTTGAGGCCGTCGCCATCCAGATCCCCGGCGCTGTCATCGGCGGGGTCAAGCGCATTGGTGCCGTCTTGGACCTCTTGGCCGTCGGGTGTGCCACCCTTGTCGGTGTCGGCGACGTTGGGGTCGGTCTCGCCGGGGTCCACCTTGCCGTTCTTGTTCTTGTCCTCACCGGCGTCGAACAGGCCATCGCCGTCGGTGTCCTTTGCCAGCGGATTGGTCTTGCTGGCCGGGTCGCTGTCGCCGGCTTTGCCGATCTCCAGGCCGTCGGCGAGGCCATCGCCATCGGTGTCCGCCAGGCCAGGGTTGGTCTCGGTGGCGTCCACCTTGCCGTTCTTGTTGGCGTCCTCGGCCGCGTCGGTCAAACCGTCGCCGTCGGTGTCCGCGCCTTTGGGGTTGGTGGTGGAGGCGGGGTCCGCGTCGCCCTTCTTGCCCAGTTCCAGGCCATCGGGCAGCCCGTCGCCATCGGTGTCCACGACCAGCGGGTTGGTGCCGTAGAAGTTGACTTCCAAACCGTCGTTGACGCCATCGCCGTCGCTGTCGGGCTGGGTCGGGTCGGTCTCTGCCAGGGCCTTGTCCCACACGCCGTTCTTGTTGGCGTCCTCGCTGCCGTCGGCGAGGTTGTCGCCGTCGCTGTCCGCTTTCTTGGGGTTGGACTCGGTGGCCTCGGTCGCGCCGTTCTTGTTCTTGTCCTCGACGCCATCGCCGATGCCGTCGCCGTCGCTGTCGGCCACGTTCGGATCGCTGCCGGCAAACGCGGGGAACTTGCCGCCGTACTTTCCGTTGACTTCGACGCTGTCCAGGATGCCGTCGGCGTCGCTGTCCTTGGCGCGCGGGTTGGTCGGGTTGGCCACCGGAGCGCCCTTGTCGTCGGGCTTCTTGACGCTGTACTCCTGCACGTTGGTCAGGCCGTCGCCGTCGCTGTCCAGGGGGCCGTCGCTCGGGTCCAGCGGCAAGAGCGGCGGCCCCTCGCCCGTTTTGACGGCGTACTTGACCTCCCAGCCGTCGTCCATGCCATCGCCGTCAGTGTCCTTCTTGGCGGGGTCGGTCTCGCCGAGCGCGGCCTCCCACTTGCCGTTGTGGTTGGCATCCTCGTCGCCATCGAGCAACCCGTCGCCGTCGGTATCGGCGCCAAAGACGTCGGTCAGCGACGCCGGGTCGAGGTCCGCCTGGAATGGAATCGCGGTCGCCTTGGGGTCCTTGGCCGACACCTGCAGCGCCACCGCGCCCAGTTCGACGGCGTCGCTCAGCTTGTCGGCGTCGGTGTCGTACAGCGTGGGACTGGTGCCTCCGGTCACCGCAGCCGCGGAGCCATCCTTGGAGATGCCGCCTTCGTTGCCGTCGAGCAGGCCGTCGTCGTCGGTATCGGCGTCCTTGGGGTTGGTCACCAGGCGGTCCTTGAGCGGCAGGACTTCCTGGCCGTCGTCGATCTTGTCGCCGTCGCCGTCGGCGTCGGTCGGGTTGGTCTTGGAGATGGTGTCCTCGTAGTTGGTGGACAACCCGTCGCCGTCGGGGTCCTTGCCGGCGTCGTCGGCCTTGACCTTGGGGTCGCTGCCGTCGCTCAGTTCGACCGGATCGTAGACCCCGCCGCCATCGCTGTCGGCCAGCAGGGGGCTGGTGCCCAACTGCACTTCCTTGCCGTCGGCCAGGGTGTCCCAATCGGTGTCGGCGACCAGCGGCAGGGTCTTGTGGGTGTTGACCTCGGCGCCGTCGGACAGTCCGTCGCCGTCCGAGTCGGCCTTGAGCGGGTCGGTCTGGACGATCGGACTGACCTCGAACCCGTCGACCAGACCATCGCCATCGGTATCGGCCACGGTCGGCTTGGTCTTGTACTTTTTCACTTCCTCGCCGTCGTCCAGACCATCTCCGTCGGTGTCCTTGACCAATCGGTTGGTGTTGTAGACGTTCTCCTCTTTCCAGTCCGAGAGGCCATCGCCGTCCTTGTCCTGGGTGTCGTCGCTCGGGTCGGTGGGGTCGGTGCCGTCGATGAGCACCTCGGCGCCGTCGTCCGAAAAGCCGTTGTCGGTGTCCACCTGTAGCGGGCTGCTCTTGGTCACCTGCAGTTCGATGTTGTCGGGCAGCCCGTCGCCGTCGGTATCGACCTTGGTCGGATTGGTCTTGAACTTGACCACCTCGGCGTGGTCGGTCAGAAAGTCGCCATCGGTGTCGGCCTTGAGCGGATTGGTGGCGGGCACGCTGCCGGCGGGCTTGATCTCTTCCAAGTCGAGCAGGCCATCGCCGTCGGTGTCCTTGAGCGTCGGGTCGGTGCCTGCGTCGAACTCGTCGCCGTTGTTCAGGCCGTCGCCGTCGGGATCGCCAGCGGGCCCCTGCCCCAGGTTGCCGAAATAGCTGACCTCCCAGCCGTCCTGCAGACCGTCGGCGTCGGCGTCGGCCGCCGCGGCCCACGCAGAACGAGCGGCGAATACCGCGACGACGCAACCGAGAACTGCGACGCGGGCGGGCAGGGTGCAAATGGGTGGGCGAAGGCGTCGATCATTCATGCGGCTATGGTGGCGCGGGCCGGTGGCGAGGGCAAGGGCCGGTCGCAAGCCTGCAGGCTGACTTGGAAAAATCGTCGCGGACGGGCCCAAGTCGCCCGGGTTGCATTGACATGCGGCCCGGCCCAGACTTGCGGCCCCGCGCCGCCGGGCGCGCCCGAGGTCGCGTGCTGCCGCGCATCATCCCGATCCTGTTGTTGCTGACCGGCTGCACGGGCCTGCTGTACGAGGTGGTGCTGTCGCGCATGCTGGCACTGCACCTCGGGTCGTCGGGATCGTCCCAGGCGGTGATGCTGGCGACGTTCCTCGGCGGACTGGCGGCCGGCGCATGGGCCGTCGAGGGGCCGCTGCGCAAGCGGGTGGTCGCCCTGCGGCGACCGATCGCGGGCTACGCGGCCCTGGAGGCCTTCATCGGCGCCTGGGCGCTGGCGCTGCCGACCGTGTCGTTCTACGCGTTCGAGACGTTCGCCGAGGTGGCGCAGCTCTTGCCGCCGGGCGGTTGGCAGGCGACGCTGGCCAAGCTCACCCTAGCCGCCGCGCTCGCCCTGCCCTTGACGGGCGCGATGGGCGCCACCTTGCCGGTGCTAGCCGCGGGCGTGCAGCGGCTCGACCCGGAGCGCGGCGTGCAATTGGTGTCGCGGTACTACGTGGTCAACGCGCTCGGCGCGGCCATGGGCGCGGCGGTGACCGGATTCGTGCTCATCGAGGCGTTCGGCATCGTGCAGCCGCTGTACTTGGGCGCGGCCGTCAACCTGGCGGTGGCCATCGTGGCGTGGCTGCTGGGCCTGCGCGCCCCGGCGCCCGCGGGCGAGGCGAAGGTTCCAGCGGCTGCGGAGCCGGACGGTGAATCCCCGAGGGCCGCCTCCGCGGGTGGATCGGCCCCCTGGGATCTGGTCGGAGCGGCGCTGGCCACCGGGTTCGTGTCGCTGTGCGCTGAGGTCTTGTGGACGCGCATCGCGGCTTTGTCGCTCGGCTCGTCTGTGCACGCGTTTGCCTTCATGCTCACGGTCGCCATCGCCGGCATTTCGCTTGGCAGCGCATGGTCGGCCCGCGCGGTGCGCTCGCACGACCCGCAGTGGGTGCTGGCGATGAGCCAGGCCGCGGCGGCGGCGGCGACAGCGTTTCTGCTGCTGCGACTCGACGCCCTGCCAATCCGCCTCGCCGAAATCCGCCTCGCCCTGCATCCACATCCCGACAACTACGCGGCGTGGCTGTGGCGGGGCAACCTCTACCTCGCTGCGCACCTGCTGCCGTCGGCGATGGCGTTGGGGGCGTCGTTTCCGGCGCTGCTGGCCAGCGCACAGGCCCGCGGCGCAGCCATGGACCGGGCGACCGCGCGGATCCTGGCGGCCAATACCGCCGGCAACTTGCTCGGCGCGCTCGGCTGCGGCTTTGTGGTGATGCCGGCGCTCGGCGTCGAGGTGTCGCTGCTGGTCACGTTCTGCATCTCGATCGTGGTGGCATTCATCGTCCTGCCGCGGCCGTGGCAGGGCCGCCCTCTGTTGACCGTCGCTGGCGTGGGCCTGGCGCTCGGCCCGCTGCTGCTGGTCGCCGCACCCGACGGGTTCGTGCTCACCCGCGGGCTTTTCCGGCTGCGCGATACCAAGCCCCAAGACGTGGTCCGGTTCGTCGAGGCGCGCCGCAAGCACATCGCTCCGCTGTACCGCCGCGACGGCAAGGACGCCACCATCACCGTCGACAAGTTCTCTAGCGGGTTCCTGAACTTTCGCACCAACGGCAAGAGCGACGGCGGTACCGGAACCGACGTCATCACCCAGATGATGCTCGGCCACCTCGGCATCTTGCACCGGCCGCACGCCACCCGCGCTTTCACCATCGGCCTGGGCACCGGCATGACCGCCGCGGCCCTCGCCAGCCGGACACCGATGCACGTCCAGGTGGTCGAACTCAGCGGCTCGGTGCTCGAGATCGCGCCCATCTTCGCCAGCTTCAACGGCGAGGTCTGGAAGCACCCGCGGGTCGCCATCACCATCGCCGACGCCCGCGAGGTGTTGCGCACGCTGCCAGACGCCACGCTGGACATCGTCGTCAGCGAACCGAGCAACCCGTGGGTCGTCGGCGTGGCCGACCTGTTCACCGCCGACAGCTTTGGCCGCATCCGCCGCAAGCTCAAGCCCGACGGCGTACTGGTGCAGTGGTTGCAGCACTACGAGTTGTCCGAGGAGGTGCTCAAGGCCATCCTGTGCACGCTCGACGGCGCGTTCGCCCACGTCAAGGTCTATCGCATGTCGTCCGGGGATCTCGCCCTGGTCGGCTCCAATGCACCGCTCGAGGTCGATTTCGCCGCGGCCGAAGCAGCCTTCGCGGATCCCGGCGTCGTGGCCCACCTCGACAAGCTGGCGCGGCCCGACGTGGCGCGATCGGTCCTGCAGTTGCTGGCCGGGCAACTGTGTGGCGACAAGACCGTGCGCAGGTTGTGCGCGGGCTTCGACCAACCGCTGCGCGAGTTGCACCCCAAGGTCGAGTACGTGGCTCCGCGCGATTTTTTCGCCCAGTCGTCGGCCCGCATGTTGTCCGCGCAGCTCGACACCCGACGTGGCGACGATCCGGCGCGGTTGGGCGACAGCGACTTGCCGCGCTACTTGGTCCAACGGCCGCTGGACGACGCCAAGCGCCAGGAACTGCACAAGTATTTCATCGAGGTCAACCACCCGTTCGACACCAGCCTGACGGGCGCCACGGGCGATCCGGCCAAGCCGGCCAAGGCGCTGCGCAAGGCGCTCGAGGGGCTGCCGGTGTTCGCGGGTGCAGACGGCGCGCAGAAGACCAAAGCCTGCGCGGATCTGCGCCGCGATGCCAAGTGGTTGGCCGACAGCCCGCACACCGTCCTCGGCCCCGCCTCGACCGATGCCAACGCGATGGCCTGGGTCGGCTACTGCGACTCCGTGCCGTGAAACGCCGCGATGCACACCGTTGACGTCGCGCTGCCCATCGTCCGCGGTGGGCCAGCCCCGGAGACGCATCCCGACCTGCGGGCTGCGGTCGCGCAGGCTTCGGGTGTGCCGCTGGGCGACCTGGGCGTATGTGCGGTGCGCCGCCGCGCCATGGATCTGCGCAAGCGCCACCGGCCGCTGTGGATCTTGCGGATCGACGCGTTTTTGGCCAGCGAGACCCCGCCCGACGATGCGCTGCCACCGCTCCTGCGGCCGCATCGGCTGGCGCACGACGTCTCGGGGTGCCGCCCGGTGGTGGTCGGCATGGGGCCGGCCGGGCTGTTTGCCGCGCTGGCCTTCGCCGACGCGGGCATCCGCTGCACGATCGTCGACCGCGGCGAGGCGGTAGAACCGCGCAGCCTCAAGGTCCGCGACCTGCGCGTCCACGGCCAGCTCGACCCGGAATCGAACCTGTGTTTTGGCGAGGGTGGCGCCGGCACCTACAGCGACGGCAAGCTGTACACCCGCAGCAAGCACCCCTGGGTCCGGCTGGTGTACGAGCGCCTGGTGGCGCTCGGCGCCGATCGCGACATCCTGGTGGCCGCGCACCCGCACATCGGCACCAACTATCTCATCCGCATGTTGCGGGTGCTGCGCGCGGCGCTGGTCGAGGCCGGCCACGATCTGCGGTTTGGCCGCCGCGTCGACGACCTGATCACGGCGGCCGACGGCCCGGGGCAGCGCGTGGTCGGCGTACGGCTGGACGATGGCACGGAACTGCAGGCAACGGCGGTGGTGTGGGCGACCGGCCACTCCGCGCGCGACACGTACCAGATGTTGGCCCGCCGCGGCGTCGCGCTGCAGCGCAAGGACTTCGCGATCGGGGCTCGGGTCGAGCACCCCCAGGCGCTGGTCGATGGCATCCAACTGGGCGGTCTCGCCGGCGACGCCACGGTGGGGGCCTCCGAGTACTTCCTGCGACAGACCGCCCCCTCGGGCCGCGGCGCGTATTCGTTCTGCATGTGTCCGGGCGGCCTGGTCCTGCCGACGCCGACGCGGGCGGAACGGCTCAACGTCAATGGCATGTCCAATGCCAACCGCGGATCAGGGTTTGCCAACGCCGCGTGGGTCGCACAAGTCGCCGCTGGCGAATTCTATTGGGATCAGCCTGGCGACCTCGACCGGGACCCGGAGTTCGGCGCACATGTCGCTGGCGGGGCACTGGTCGGCTTGGCGCTGCAAGATCGACTGGAGGCTGCCTGTTTTGCGCAGGGCGGGGGCGGCTACGTGGCGCCGGCGCAACGGTTGACCGATTTCGTAGCGGGTCGGCCGAGCGCAGACCTGCCACCGCGATCCACCTTTCGGCCGGCTCTCGCTGCCGGCCGCATCGATCGCCTGCTGCCCTCGCGCATCGTCGCCGATTTGCAGGCCGCGGCCCGCCAGGTCGACCGGGCCCAGATGCGCGGCTGGCTGTCGGCCGAAGCAGCCATCGTCGGGGTCGAGACCACCACCAGTTCACCGGTGCGCATCCTGCGCAACGCCGATCGGCAAAGCGTGAGCCATCCCGGGCTGTACCCGTGCGCCGAAGGCGCCGGCTATGCGGGCGGCATCGTGTCTTCGGCGATCGACGGTCTCGAGGCCGCAAGGGCCCTCATCGGGCGCTGCGCTCCCTTGCCCGCTGCGTGACTTCCGGCGATTTCGGCCGGCGGTCCCGCTCGGTGCCGGGCTCGATGGCGAGCAGGTGCGGTGCCCCTGCGCGGACGGCCTGCAGGTAGTAGTCGGCGTCGCGTTGGGCCTGCAAAGCGCCTGTTTCGCATTGGGCTTCGAGCCACTGCTGGACGCGACCGAGCCACGGTCCAGGTTGCAACCCCGTCTGGGCCAGGATGTGGTTGCCCAGCCCCTTGGGCAGCGGCGGCACCTTGCTGTCCTCCGCTACGACCTCGGCAATGTGTCCAGCCAATTGCGCTGTCAATGTTTGGACTTCGGCCTGCCGGGTGCTGCGCTTCGTGGTGTAGTCCGACCGCGAAAACGCCAGCACGTCGTCGAGGTGTTCGCCCATGTCGCGCACCAAGCGGCGCACAGCGCTGTCGGTCCAGTTGGCCAGATAGGCGTTGGCGCGCGCGTGGTTGCCGATGACATACACGATGCGGCGCGCAACCGGCTCGGCCATGTGGAACCGGCCGGCGACGCCCTCCATCAAGCTGGCGCCGAGCGCCTCGTGCCCGAAAAAGTGCACGCGGCCCTTTTGCACGGTCCGGGTGTGGACTTTGCCGGTGTCGTGCATGAGCGCGGCCCAGCGCACGACCAGGTTCGGCGGGCACTTCTCGACCACCTGCAGGGTGTGGTCCCAGATGTCTTTGTGGTGCACTGAACACGACCTGTGGAATTCGCACAGCGCCGTCACCTCCGGCACCAGAAGGGACAGGACGCCGGCTGCGTGCAGGAACCGCAGCCCCACGGCGGCGCGCGGACCGAGCAGCATCGCGCCGACCGCTTGCTGCCAGCGCTCTCTGTCGGCGTGCAGCACCAGCACAGCGTCGCGCTGCACCGCGCGCAGCAGATCGCGGTCGGGGACGAGGCCTGTGTGCGCAGCGATCGCCGCGATCTCGATCATCGCCGCCGGATCGAACCGCCACAGTTGTCGCGGATCGCCGACTGCGCGCAGCACGCCCTCTCGCCAATCGCGGCCTGCGTCGTGCGGGTCCAGCACCTCGCCGCCCGCCAACACGGCCACGGCCAAGGCGCGCAGGCGGCCGGCCGCCAGGGACGGTGCCACTTTGGACCGCACATCGTCCACCAGCGCGGCTGCGAGCGAAGCGGCGGACAGAGCGTCGGCAGCGCCGAGGGGCGCCCACAGTTCCGGATCGGCCAGCGCGGCGGGGCGGACGATGCGCTCGTCCCAGCCGATCGCTGGCGGCACGGCGTCAGAGAACAGCAGGCGCGCCGCCCCGAGGCCAGCAACCGCGGCCCCAGCGGCGTGCGCAGCCTTCCACCATGCGGGTTCGTGGCTGGGCGCGGGTGTCGATCGCGGCGGGTTCGGCATGGGCACGGCAGGCGCGCAAGCGGCGCGGGCTGGCGGTGTAGCCGCGGTGGGCGCGGCGGTCAAGGGCGCAGCAGCTTGCGGTCCAGGTCCTCGCTGTTGACACGCCGGGGACGCGATGGTACTAGCTACGTCTGGGTGCTGGCGCTGCCCTGCCCTTTCCCCCTGGGTCCGAGCGGCACCTGCACCTGGAGCGACACCCGGCGGCCCCGGCCGCTCGACCCCAATCGCGCCCGAACCCGACCCCCCGAAGGCCCAGGCCCAACCCAACCCAGCTCGCGTGACGACTGCGCCAGGAACCAGCCCCGGTTCGCACCCGGGAAACGACCTTGGCAGCGACGAGGGGACCCGATGAAGAAGACGCTTCCCAAACTCAAGAAGACCGCAGCCGATTTCCTGTCGCCCGAGGAAGGCGCGATCAGCGAGAAGCAAGAAGCGCGCGTGTCGACCTTCCTGACCTTGTCGGGAAGCGACGGCAGCGTCTTGCCAACCGGCGACGCCAACATGACGGCCGAGCACTGCAGCCACGGTTCGCACGGCAGCCACGGCTCGCACGGCAGCCACGGCTCGCACGGCAGCCACGGCTCGCACGGCAGCCACGGTTCGCACGGCTCGCACGGTTCGCACGGTTCGCACGGCTCGCACGGTAGCCACGGCTCCTGGTAGCCGCCGCTTTTTCGTTCGATCCCGAAGGCCTACGCGCGGGGGTCGCTGTGAGGCGACCGCTGGCGCGTTTGGTTTTTTCCGATCGACGGTCGCCCGCAGGCCGGCCCGTTCCTGCGAACCGCGCCGCATGGTCGACGGTCAAGCCGCCGAACCGCCACCTCGCCACGCCTTCATCGTGAAAAGCGTATACGGAATCCAGTAGCCGTCGTGGTGGACCGTTGTGTCGATGCGGTCGAATTTCCGGCGGGCCAAGGCGAGGTAGGCCTCGGGTGATCGGATGTAGCGGCCGCGGTCTCGGCCGATGAGCCAGCGCGCGGCCGGCGACTGGTCCGACACCCAGGCGTTGTCGTAGGTCAACAGAAAACCGCCCGGCTTGCACTGCGCCCACGCAACTTCGATCAGGTGGGCAGCCTCGGCGTCGTCGAGGTGGTGCAGGATGGCGTTGGCCATCACCACGTCGAAGCCACCGGCCGCGACGGGCACTGCTTCAACCCGCTGGGCCGCGAACTGGCCGCGACCGGCAAAGCGGCGGCGCGCGTAGTCGATGTAGCGCGGGTTGACGTCGAAGCCGTAGTAGTGGACGCCAGCGGGCAGGAACCGGAGCATCGTGCCCGGGCCACAGCCGATGTCGAGGATCGACTGCCCCGGGTGCGGGCGCAGCAAATGGGCCACGTACCACCGCCGCCAGCGGTCGCCGCCGATGAGCGTCTGGAAGGCGTCATAGAGGCGGGGCCGGGTCAGCAGCGCTCGCAAGCCAGAATCGTCGTGTGCGTGCATCGGTGACGGGCCGCGCGACCAGCGCCCGGCGATGCTAGCGCAGTCGGCTGTGCGTGTCGTGCGGTCAATCCATACTATGCCGATAGGTTTTCTTGATTTCGTCTTTCTCTGATGCTACGGTTCGTGCCGCCGCGGTCCGCGGCGCAGCCAACAACATGATCGAAACGGAATGGCTGGCCCAGTTCCAGTGGACGCGCGTGCTCGTGGGCCTGGGCGTGGGCTTCCTGGTGGGCCTGACCGGGGTTGGCGGCGGCGTGCTTCTGGCGCCGGTGCTGGTGTTCCTCGGCATCCAGCCCTCGGTGGCGGTGGGTACCGACATGCTCTATGGCACGCTGACCAAGTCGGTGGCCACGGCGCGCAATATCGCCCATCGGCGTCTGGACTGGCCGTGGACGCTGGCCCTGGCGACCGGCAGCGTGCCCGCAGGGGTCGCCGGCAGCTTCTGCGTGCACTGGCTGCGCATGCACCACGCCGACGCCGAAGGGGTCATCCTCAAGGCCCTGGGCGTGGTGCTGGCCTTTGCGGCACTGGTGTCGCTGCTGTCGGAGTTGGTGCTCAAGCGCTACGACGTGGCCGCGCTGCTCGACTGGACCCCGACGCGCTGGCCCAACCGGGTCAAGGTCGGGTTGGCCGGCGCTGCCATCGGGTTCGTGGTCGGCCTGACCTCGGTGGGATCGGGGTCGCTTTTCGCGCTGCTGCTGCTTTTTACCTCGCGGCTCGACGCCCAGAAGCTGGTGGGCACCGACATCGCACACGCCACGCTGCTGGTCGCCGCGGCCAGCGTTGCACACCTGGACATCGGCACGGTCGATCTGGCGTTGGCGGCCAACCTGCTGTGTGGATCGATCCCCGGGGTGCTCGCAGGCACGGCGCTCATGCCCAGGGTGCCATCGCGGCCGCTCAAACTGATGATCTGCGCGTTGGTGCTGGCCGCCGGTGTCAAGATGCTGGTGGGCTAGTGGGAAGTAATCACCCACAATTTCATCGGACTTTCGGAAGATCGCCTCGAATCGCGCCCCTTTTCCAAATGGCCGCGATGCGCTACAACAGCGCACCTCCGGCGCAGCCCTGTGCCACCGCCACCGCGAGCCGAACGCCATGAAAGTCCGCATCGACAAAGCCGCCCTGATGACGCCCCTGTACCGCGCCCAGGGCGCAGCCGATCAGCGCCAGAACAACAACGTGATTGCCTGCGTGCACCTGCACGCCGAGGACGACTGCCTGGTGCTGTCGGCCACCGACTACGAAGTGACGGTGATCGCGGAGATTTCCGCCGATGTCGTCGATCCGGGCACCGCGCTGGTCAGCGCCAAGGGCCTGTACCAGTTGGTGCGCGCCATGCCAGACGGCGCCACCATCACTCTGTCGGCCGACGCCAACCACCGCCTCCGCATCGAGGCGGGCCGCGCGTACTACTACCTCAACGGGTTGTCGCCCGACGAGTTTCCACAGCCAGGACTGGACGGCACGGCCGCCAAGACCCTGGTCACCGACAAGTCGCACATCGAGTCGATGCTCAAGCGCACGCTGTTTTCGGTGTCCACCGACGACGGCCGCCCGGCCATCACTGGCATTCTGCTGGAGATCGAACCGGAGGCGGCGGGCCAGGTGCGGCTGCGGATGGTGTCGACCGACGGCCACCGCCTGAGCAAGTGCGAGCGCTTGGTCGCGGCGCCGGACTACGACGGCGGTCGGGCCTCGTGCATCGTCCACCGCCGCGGGGCCGCCGAGTTGCAGCGCCTCATCGAAGGGTCGGACCCGTCGCTGCGCATCGAGTTCATCGGCCGCAACCTGGTGTTCGCGAGCGACCGCACCAGACTGCAAGTGCGCCAGATCGAAGCAAACTTCCCAGACTACACCAAGGTCGTGCCCGACCGCGGCGACGTCGCGTGCACCCTGCCCAAGGACGCGCTGGCCGCCGCCATCCGCCGCGTGACCTCGATGAGCCAGGTGCGCAGCGATTCGATCCTCAAGATGGAATTCGAGATCGGCCGCGTCAGCCTGGACATGCACAGCGACTTTGGCGAGGGCCACGAAGAACTCGAAATCGACACCTGGAACGGTGGCGCCCTGCGTTTTGGCTTCAACCCGAAGTTCCTGCTCGACGTGTGCACGGTCCTGCCCACCGAAAACCTGACCGTGGAGATGCGCGATCAAATCTCGCCGTGCCTGCTGCACAGCGACGAGGAACCGGGCACGACGTTCGTCATCATGCCCATGCGGCTGTAGGCCGCGTCGCCGGGCCGGCCGACCATGCGCCTGGACCGCCTGACCCTGCACGACTTTCGCAACCTGCGCGGCGACAGGCCCGGCGACCCTTTGCAATGGGCGCCGCATCCGCGGTTCAACCTGTTGGTCGGCGACAACGGCCAGGGCAAGACCAACCTGCTCGAAGCCATCGCCATCCTGGGCGGATTGCGCAGCTTCCGCACCGCAAAGTTGGCCGAGTGCGTCGCCTTCGGCAAAGATCGCGCGATTCTGTCTGCGACCGCACAAGGCGGCGGCGTCCACAGCACGCTCGGCGTCGACATCGGTCCCAAGGGCAGGAGGCTCGTCGTGGACGGCAAGCCGCCGACCGGAGCCGCGGCGTTCCTGGGGCGCTTGACGGCCGTCGTGTTCACGGCGGCGGACCTGCTGCTGCCGCATGCCGAACCCGAGGCGCGGCGGCGCTGGCTGGACCGACTGGTCTTCAACCACCACCCTGCACACCTGGCCGAGTTGCGGCGCTACGAAACCGCGCTGCACAGCAAGAACTTGCTGCTGCGCCAGCACCAGGCGGGCCAACGGGCCGACGCGGCCCTGATCGACGTGTACGACGGCTTGATCGGTCGCCACGGCGGCGAGATCGTCCGGCGCCGCGCCGAGGTGGTGGGCAGGTTTGCGCCGATCGTGGCGGAGGTGTTCGCCGAAATCGCTGCGGCAGGTCTGACTGCCGACCTGCACTACCGGCCGAACGTCGCGGCGGGCGACGACGCAGCCGCGGCCGTGCTCGCGGCCCAGGGTCACAGACGCGATCGCGACAAGCGGGTGGGCTACACCACCGCCGGCCCGCACCGCGACGACGTCGATTTCCGCGTCGCCGGGATGCCCGCACACCTGCACGCCAGCCAAGGTCAGTGCCGGGCGCTGGTGCTCGCCTGCAAGATCGCCGAGATCCGCAGCCTGGAGCGGGCGCTCGGCGAGGCTCCCGTTCTGCTCATGGACGACATCTCGAGCGAGCTCGACCCCAAGCGCAACGCTGCGCTCATGCACTACCTGGACCAGTTGGGCGGCCAGGTGGTGCTGACGACGACGACCGCGGATGCCGTGCGCGTGGCGGCGCCGCGGCAGATCGTGCAGGTCGCGCAGGGGCGCGTTGTGCCAGGGGCCGTGCTCGGCGACGCGCCGGCAGCCGCACGCGGTACCCAGGGAGCGCTGGGGTTGGGCTGAGGCGGGTCAGCGCGCCGCCAGGATTGCCAATCTGCGCATGTGCTTGGCGATGAGGTCGGTCTCCACGTTGACCGTCTTTCCCGCACCGCCCTGCAAAAGTTGGGTGTGCGCGACCGTGTGCGGAATCAGCGTGACCTGCAAACGCCCGGGCGGCAGGGCATTGACCGTCAGCGAGACACCGTCGAGGGCGACGCTGCCCTTGACCACCAGTTCGGGTTCGAGATCCGCGGGGACGGCGTAGGTGACGTCGAAGGCGCCTCCGCTGGGGTGGATCGCGAGCAGCGTGGCGGTGCCGTCGACGTGCCCCGTCACCAAGTGGCCGCCGAGTCGCTGGCCGATCCGTGCGGCCCGCTCCAGGTTGACCGACTCGCCCGATCGCACCGCGCCGAACGCCGTGCGCGCCACGGTTTCAGCGGAAAGCTCGAAGACAAGGCGCTCCGCGCCGTCGGGTCCGCGCTGGCACGCCACGGCGGTCAGGCAGCAGCCGTTGACGGCAACCGAGTCGCCGCGCGCGGTGGGTTCGTCATCTGGCCATCGCGCGGCCAGCGTCAGGCGATGGACACCCGCGGCCGGCTCGAACCCGACGACCTGGCCCAGCGCTTCGATGAGGCCCGTGAACATCGCTTACTCCTTGGTGAATCTGCCGGTCAGCCAAACGTCGTCGCCGCACATCTGCGCTTGGCACCAGCGCCAGCCGAGGGCCCCGTCGATGCCGGCCACGCCGAGATCGGCGATCGCGCCCGGCCCCGCGCCAAGGGCTTTGGGGGCCACAAAAAGTTCGATCCGATCCACCACGCCGGCCCGCAGCATCCCCGCGGCGAGGATCGGGCCACCCTCGCACAACAGGTGGCACACGCCGGCCCGGAGCAACCCAGCCAGGGCCGCGCGGGTCCAATCGCCCTGTGCGCCCTGCACGGACACCTGCGCGCCGCGATCGATCCAGCGCAGCCAGCCGTCGGCGCGGGCGGTGACGATGTGGGTGGCCTGATGCGCGGCGTCACCCAGATGCAGCGCGGCTGGATCGACGTCGGCGAGCCTACCGCGCCGGTCGAACACTACCCGCAGCGGCAGCGGACCGGCGTCGGGGGCATGGCGCAGGTCCAGGCGGGGATTGTCCGCCAGGGCCGTGCCGCTGCCCACCAACACCGCATCGGCCTCGCCGCGCATGCGCGCCACCTCGGCGCGAGCGGCCGGACCCGTGACCCAGCGCGACGTTCCATCGGCGGCCGCGACCCGCCCGTCGGCCGAGGCGGCGAGCTTGAGTTGCACCAAAGGCCGGCCGTGCACGACGTTGGTCAGGAACACCTCGGCCACGGCCCTGGCCGCGTCTGCGCCCAGACCGCAGAGGACTTCGACCCCGGCCGCCGCGAGTCGCGCGAGTCCGCCCTGAGCGCTCGGGTTGGGATCGCGCACGGCCGCGACCACCCGCGCGACGCCCGCGGCGATGAGCGCGTCGCTGCACGGACCGGTGCGTCCGTGGTGGTTGCAGGGCTCCAAGGTCACGTACGCGGTGGCCCCGCGTGCGGACGCGCCGGCCTGGCGCAGGGCCTCGACTTCGGCGTGCGGCCCGCCACAGACAGCGTGGAACCCCTCGCCGACGACCCGGCCGTCGCGCACCAACACGCAGCCGACCTTGGGATTGGGCCGAACGGCGCGCGTGCCTCGCGCGGCAATCTCAACTGCCCGGGCCATCCACGGGTCGTCCAAGCCGCTCATGGCGAACCATCCCTGTCGCGGGGCCGGTCATCGGCAAGCGCCTGGACCTCGTCGAGCAAGGCGTGGATGTCCAAAAACTCCTTGTACACGCTAGCAAACCGCACGTAGGCGATCAGATCATTGTCGCGCAGGAACTGCATGACGGCGTCGCCCAGCGCACTGGACGGCACCTCGCGTTCGGCTGACTCGGCCAGTTTGATCTCCAACGCACGGCCGAATTCGTACACGACGTCGGCGGCAACCGGCCTGCGGTGCACGGCCTTGAAAATGCCGCCGAGCAGCTTGTCCGTCGAAAACGCTTGGCGCTGACCGTCTTTCTTGACCACCGCCGGCAGTTGCAGCTCGACGCGCTCGTAGGTCGTGAAGCGGTGACTGCACCCATCGCACTGGCGGCGTCGGCGGATGGCGTCGCTCTGCGGAGCCACGCGCGACTCCAACACACTGGTCTCGCTGTGTTTGCAGACCGGACAGCGCAAGGGTGGCTACTCCATCGCGGCGACTTTGTCGAGGCGCCGCTGGTGGCGCGGGTCGAAGGCTGCCCCCAACCACGCATCCAGGCACTCGGCGGCCACCAACGGACCGACGACGCGGGCGCCGATGCACAAGACGTTGGCGGCGTTGTGCTCGCCGGCCAGCCGGGCGGTGGTCACGTCGTGGACCAGAGCCGCGCGGATGCCGACCACCTTGTTGGCGGCGATGCTCATGCCGATGCCGGTGCCGCACAGCAGCACGGCCTTGTCGGCGCCTCCGGCGAGGACGGCGCCCGCCGCGGCGCCCGCATAGTCCGGGTAGTCCACACGCTGCCCCTCGTCGCAGCCCAAGTCGTCGACCTGATGGCCGGAGCGCTCGAGGTGCGCGATCAATTGCTGGCGCAGGTCGATGGCGGCGTGATCCGAAGCGATGGCGATGCGCATGGCGCGACCTCGTGCACGGGCGATCAGTCGCCGAAATTCTCGGTGACCAGCATGTTCTTGCTGTCCCCCTTGGCCTTGGCGACGCCGAACCCGGCGAACTTGTAGTTGCCGAGCATGTTGCGACGGTGCGCCGCGCTCCAGAACAACCCGTTGTGCGCGCCCTCGATCGACAGGCTCGACGCGATGTTCTCGCCGATGCCCTTGGTCCAGCCGAACTTCTTGGCGCGGTCGCCGGGTCCTTCGCCGCTGGGCGAGTTGTGGGCAAAGTAGCCTTTTTCGCCCATGTCGTCAGAGTGGTACTGAGCGATCTTGTTCAAGGTCTCGTCCAGCTTGAGCGCCGCGAGGCCCACCTTGGCGCGTTCCTGGTTGGTCAGGTCGAGCAGCTTTTCTCGATAGGTCGCCAGTTGGGCTTCGGTCGGCGGTCCGGCCAGACCGGCGCCCCCCGAAATCTCGACCGGAATCAGCGGCAGCGCCGCGCCCACGTAGACCGCGCAATTCAAGATGGCCCCGCCGCCAGTGTTGTTGACCTCGACGGTGTACATGCCGGTCTTGGTGAAGGTGTAGCTGAACGCGAGCGTGCCCCCCTTTGCGGGACTGCCGCTGGCGTTGACGGTATCGACCCAGATGTCGGGCCGCGAAATGTCGATGGTCGATCGCGCGGCCTCGCCGAGCTTGACGGAAACGTCGAGCTTGACCGGCGCCGCCGGGTGCCATTCTTCGAGGCCGGTGGCCGTGGTGGTGGCCGTCTGGCACGGACCGCCGAAGTGGGGGCCGAGGTCCAGCGTGCCGCTGCCGAGCAGGTTGGGGGTCACGCCCCAGTTCTTGCCGCCGCCCTCAAGCCGCCACTGTGCCGGGCCGAGTTGCAGACCTTGCGCGGCCGACCAGCCGTAGTCCACGCCCTTTTCTCCGGGCGTGTTGCCCAGCACGACCTTGTTGCGCCCCTCTTGCTTGTTGCAGAGCAACAGCTCGACCGGCTTGGCCTTGCCGGCGACGGTCTGGGTCAGGCGCACGCAGTGGAACGGCCACTCGTCCTCGGGCCATTGCACGATGGTGGTGCCATCTTGGACCGAGTACTTGATCTGGGCGCCAGGGGCCGCCTTGGCATCGCCGCCAGCGTCGGATCCGGCCGCGGCAGCCGATCCACTGCCTCCCTCGGCGGCGCATGCCCCCACCGCAAGCGCAGCGCACAGGGCTGCGACGGGCCGAGCAGGCGCGCGGCCCGGGCGCACCGTGGACTGCGGGCGTGCACCGTCGGACAATGGCTACTCCGCGGCGGTGGACGCGTCGCCGGCCGGGGCGGCCACGGCCAGCACCTGCTTTCCGCGGTACATGCCGCAAGCGCCGCACACCCGGTGCGGGCGCACGGGGGCGCGGCATGCCGGGTTGGCGCAAAGCGTCAGGGTCGGTGCCTGGATGACATCCCATTGGGCACGGCGGGTCGCGGTGCGGGTGCGCGATTGGCGTTTCTTGGGTACAGCCATGGTGTCCTCGACATTGGGGGCGCGCAGCGGCGCACTGTTGGGGCGTTCAGGGGCGCGCGGTCGGAGCCTGCCGGACTTGGAACTGGGCCAACTGGGCCCACGGCGACAGGGTGTCGGGCTGCGCGGGACAACCGCAGGTCGATTCGTTGCGGTTTGCACCGCAGGTCGGGCACAGGCCTTTGCAGTCCTCTGCGCACAGCGGCGCACTCGGCAACTCGAGCAGCAGGTACTCGATGACCAGTTCGTCCAGTTCGGCCCGGAGGCCATCGTGCTCGCTGACGTCCGGATCGGCGTCGAAGCGGGTCGCCGCATCGCCATCGCCCGCGTCGAGCTTGCCCGGGCCGACAAAGTGGTGGTCGAAGGCGGCGCACACGTCCAGTTCGGCAGGCTCGGCGCAACGGCTGCACACGAACCCAAAGCGCCCGTGCGCAATGACCTGGACGTGCACGACCTCGGCGACCTTGGAGGCGGTGATCGCGACCGGCGCCTGGTCCTGCTTGGCCGTGTACAGGTCGCCTGCGCGTTCGCCGCACCAGTCCATCGACAGGTGGAGCGACAATTGCTGAGGCGAAACCGATAGATCGGCGATTTTCAGGTGCAGGGCCACGGGGCGGAGACGTGCGGCAGGCGAGCCGCAAGGGGGCGGCATGTTAGAGGCGCGATGCGGTGCTGTCAACGGTTTTTCGGCACTTTCGGCGACAGAGGCGCCGCGACCATTGCACCGACCGCCGTTTCCAACTACAAGCCGCGGCCGATGGCCTACCGCTTCGACATCTTGACGCTGTTCCCCGGCCTTTTCGACGCCGCGCGCGGCGAGGGCCTGCTCGGCAAGGCCATCGAAACCGGCCTGGTTGATGTGCACACCCACAATTTTCGCGATTGGACGCACGATCGGCACCGCACGGTCGACGACGTGCCCTACGGGGGCGGCGCCGGCATGGTCCTCAAGCCCGATCCGGTGGTTGCGTGCCTGCGCGAAGTGCGCGCCCAGGCGCCCGGATCGCGCGTGGTGCTGCTCTCGCCGGCAGGCCGGGTGTTCCGCCAAGCCGACGCCGCAAGATGGCGCGCGCTGCCAGGCCTGGTGCTGCTATGCGGCCGCTATGAGGGGTTTGATGCCCGCGTGGAACGCCACGTCGACGAGGTGGTGTCGATCGGCGACTACGTGCTCAATGGCGGCGAAGTGGCTGCACTTGCGATCGTCGAGGCGGTGGCGCGCCTTTTGCCCGGCGTCCTGGGCAACGCCGCGTCGCTGCAAGAGGAATCGCATACCGCCGGGCTGCTCGAAGGGCCGCAGTACACAAGGCCGCGCGTTTTCGAAGGCGAAGTCGTGCCGCAGGTGCTGCTCGGCGGCCACCATGTGGAGATCGCCCGCTGGCGGCGCCGGCAAGCGCTGTTGCGCACCCAACTGCGCAGACCTGAATTGCTGCTCGACGCGCACATCGACCCGAGCGATCGCGCATGGCTGGCGGACCAGTTGGCGGCTGAACCGCGCTCTGAACCTGTGTACCGCGCGCCGGAGGGTGGCGCGGAGGTCGGCCTGCCTGAAAAAGGCGTTGACATTTCCGCAAAACTCCCTATCTTCGCCGCCCTCGTCCACCACCCTGTGCGCGATCGCACGGGGCAGGTGGTCACGACGGCGCTGACCAATGTCGATGTGCACGACTTGGCGCGCTCTGCCCGAACCTTTGGTTTGCGCGGCGTTTTTATCGTCACTCCGGTGCTCTTGCAGCAGCGGATGGTGGCCGAAATCGTCGGGCACTGGACCCAGGGCGACGGCAGCACACATCTGCGGCGCGCCGAGGCCATGCGGCTGGTCCGTGTGGCGGCGGATCTCGCTGAAGTGAAGGAGACGATTGCACGAACCACGGGCCGCGCGCCAGTGGTAGCTGTCACCGCGGCACAGGCCGCTGGCGATCGGCCGACACCCGTATCGACGTTCGCCGCGTTCCGGCGCGCGCTCGAGTGCGGCGCCAAGGCCCAGGCGCCCGCAGCGCCCGTCCTGATGGTGTTCGGCACCGGCTGGGGACTCGCCCCATCGGTGCTGGACGCCGCAGACCTACGTCTGGAGCCGATTGCGGCCGACGGCGGGCTGTTCGAGGCAACCGGACCAGAAGACCGCGCGGCGTACAACCACCTTTCGGTGCGCGCCGCGGCGGCGATTGCCTTCGACCGATTGTTCGGCGCACACGACGGCTGACAACGCTTTGTAGTTCCGACATGTCCGCCCACGGCGGCCGCGGCAAGTGCCCGCGCCCCCGACCGGACCGCTGCCGGATGCGCCACGGGCCCGCGAAGCAGCGATCCCACGCAGTGGCGCCCCGCGGGCCGTGCCCGCGAAACCGCAGGAAATCCAATGAGTCTGCTGCAATACGTCCAAAACGGCCATCTCCGCTTCGATTTGCCTGAGTTCAAAACGGGTGACATCGTCAAGGTGCACGGCCGCATCATCGAGGGCGAAAAAGAGCGCATCCAGGTCTACGAGGGCGTGGTGCTGCGCCGCTCCGGGTCGTCGACATCGGCCACCTTCACCGTGCGCAAGATCAGCAACGGCGTGGGCGTCGAGCGCGTATTCCCGGTCCACTCGCCGCGCATCCTCAAGGTCGAGGTGGTCTCCAGCGGCAAGGTGCGCCGGGCGCGCATCTACTATCTGCGCAACCTGCAGGGCAAGGCCGCAAAGCTCAGGAAGATCGACGACGCGACCGCCGGCTAGGAGCCTGTCGGACTATCGTCCGACAGGCTCCGTGGTGGTTGCGATCGAGGCAGCGACCAAGAACTGCCTGAAGTAAATTCAGGCAGTTTCGGTCGCTGGCAGGCCGCAGCCGCGGCCTGCCTAGGAGCCTGTCGGCCAGAATCTCGCGATTCTGGCGTTTCACCGACAGGCTCCTAGTCGGCCGTCTCGGCCCCCGATCGGGCCGATGGCAGATCGTTGGCGGCGCAATCCCAGACGGGGCCTCGCACCCAGCCGGACTCGCCCGTGCCCTCGGGTCCAAGGGGCCGGCAGGCCATGTGGTCTTGCGTTGTCTTTGCGCGCGCCAGAGCGGGGTGGTGCAGGGCGCTGTGGGTCGCTGAACGCCGCGTAGACCGCCTGGGCGCATGGTCCGTCTGAGCCCCCCGACCGGCGCGGGGGCCGGCCCGCGTTGGCGCAGTTCGGCGCCCAACCTTCCACGACTGCTACGCTTTTGCGGCCCGCGCCGCCCATGGGGAACCGCCATGATCCGTATCGCCCTATCCATGCCGCGCTGCATCGGCCGGTTGTGGCTCCACGCTGCGTTGGCAGTGGTCGCCGCCAGCGTGGCCATCCCGGCCGGCGCGGCGCCGAAATCGCTGGCTGCCAAAGTGAGCAAGGCGGCCGCCAAAGCGGAAGCCGTCGCCGGACACCTGCGAATGGCGCAGTTGGCCCTGGACGCCAAGGAGTACAAGTTGGCCGCCGATGCCGCCCGCCGCGCGCTCAAGGAGGACGGCAAGCATCAGGAGGCGCGCAAGACCCTGGCTCTGGCGCTGGGCCGCGACGGCCAGCTCAAGGAGGCGGCCACCCTCATCGAGGGCCTCGCCAAGGAACTGCCCGACGACGTATGGGTGCAGCAGACCCGCATCGCCATCACCCTGGAGGCCGGCGACAAGGCCCGCAGTCTGCAACTGCTTGAGGCCATGATGGAAAAGCCCGGTTCGCCTGCGATCGCCCGCTACTACGCGGCGCGCATCCTGGACGAGAAGCGCAAGGCAGGCGACGCCGGGGTCACGGCCAAGCAGCGCGCGTGGCTCGTCGCATTCCTCGGCGACAAGGCGAGCTGGGGCGCCGAACAGGTGGACGACGCCGAGCGCATGTTGTTCGAAATCGACCTTGGCGAGCTCGGCACCAAGTACTGGCAGGCGCGCAACAACTACAACATCGCCTTCAAGACCGGCGGGTTCGAGTCGGTGCGCGCGATCGGCCAGGCAGAGAAGCTGCTCGGCGAAATCTTGCGCGCCAAGAACGACCTCCAACTGGCCCACAGCCTGCTCGGCATGTGCTACGCCACGGTCAAGTCGCGCAACTACAACCTGGACAACGCGGCGGCGGAACTCAAGCGCGCGCCGGACGTCGCCGACGCCCAATTCGTGCTGGGACGCGTGTACCGCGAGCTCGACAAGCTGGCCGAGGCTGCCGAGGCCTTCGAGAAAGCGATCAAGCTCGAGCCGCGGTTCGTCGAGGCCGGCTACCAGTTGGGCGTCGCTTACAAGTTGCTCAAGCAGCGCGACAAGGCCGTGTCCATCCTCGAACAGGTGGTGCGCCTCAAGCCAGAGAGCGCCGCCGCGGCCCGCGCGCTGGCGGAATTGCAGGTGCTGGCGCCGCAGTCGCAGTTCGTCCTGGCGGCGAGCCGCCGCGTCGAGTCGCCCGGCGAAGACAAGGTGTTCAACACCGAGCGCTACCGCGCCAGCATCGTCGCCCTGGAGAAGACCTGGATGGGCGGCATCGAAGAGGGCGCGGAGGTGCTGTGGCTCGAAAAGATCATGCGCCGCATCATCGCCGCCAACGATCTGCCGGTGCGGGTGCCGTTCCGCGTCAAACTCGGCAAGACCCCGATGATCAACTGCTTTGCCGCGCCGCACGGCGACATCTACGTGACCCGCGGGTTCTTGCAGTACCTCAAGAAGATCTGGCCCAAGGTCGAACTCGACGAGAACAACAGCTACATGGCCGGGGTGATGGCCCACGAGATGGTGCACGTCATCCGCAACCACGTGGTCAACCGGGAGAGTTTCCGGCAGGCGCTGAACCAAAGCGGCGCCGACCTGAACCCTGACCAGTTGCGGCTGACGACCCGCATGAGCGAGATCGAGGCCGATCGCGAGGGTCTGCTCTACATGCTGGCCGCCGGCTACAACCCCAACGCCATGGTCGAGTGGATGGAGCGCGCCGCAGCGGATCTGGGCGACCCGCCGCCGGCCGAGGACCACCCGACGTTCGACGAGCGCGTGAGTTTCCTCATGGATTTCTGGACCAACGAGGTGCGCTTCGCGTGGCAGGCGTTCGAGACCGGCACCGACGCGCTCGAGCAGGCCGGCAAGCTCGAAGCCAAGGATCTGCCGGGCGCGCGCCGCGCCTATGACCTGGCCATCGTCGAACTGGACCGCTACACCCGCTACTTCCGCCAGAGCAAGGAGGCGTGGAACAACCTGGCCATCGCCCAGGCCAAGATTGGCGTGCTGGAGCAGGCCGACAAGAGCCCGCTCGCCAAGTGGTACACGCCGCTTTCGGTCGAGAAGGCGGTGGCGCAATCGCTGCCCAAGGTCGAGCGCAAGAAGCGCGGCGACAAGACCGACATCGTGTTCCTCGAGCGCGCCAAGGTGAGCTTGGCGCGGGCGCTGGAACGGGATGGCAGCTACCACCGCGCCCTGGTCAACCTCGCAGCGGTGCAAACCGGACTGCGCGACTTTGCCGCCGCCAAGGCGACGCTGGTCAAAGCCGCCGAGGCCGGCGCCGACAAGGTGCTGGTCGCCCTGTTGCAGGGCATCGTCGCCGCCGAGCAGGGCAGTTGGCCCGACGCCGTCTCCGCCTTCCACGATGCCGTCAAGTCGAGCGGCGAGCACCCGCGCGCGCTGTATTGCCTCGCGCTCGCGCTGCAGAACAAGGGCGACAAGGACAAGGCCAAGGAGACCTACGCAGCGTTCCTGGCCAAAGAGAACAAAGGGTCGCCGTGGGCCACCGCCGCGCTGGCCCAGGTGTCGATGCTGAGCGCCACGACCCCGTAACAATCATCGATGCTTGAACTGCTGCGCACCGTTTCGCTGCGGCGCTTTGCCGAGCATCGGCTGCGCACGGCCATGACCGCACTCGGCGTGGCGCTCGGCGTCGCTGTGCTGGTGGCGGTGGTGGCCACCAACAAGAGCATCCTCGCCAGCCTGCGCGACACGCTCGGCCACGTCAGCGGCAAGGTGCACCTCGAGGTCAAGGGCGGCGACACCGGCTTGCCCGAAGACACGCTCGACCGCGTCCGCGGCTTGCCAGAGGTGGCCCACGCCGCCGTGGCGATCCAGCGCACCTTGGACCTGGCGACGCGCGCCGACAGCCAGATGGCAGGGCCCGACGACGGCGAGACGCTGGCGATCCTCGCGGTCAATTTCACCGAGGATCCCGAGGTATTGCGGGCGGTGTATGGCCTGGCGCGCGACCAGATCGGCCAGCGCGACAAGGGGCCGGTCGCCGCGGCGCCCACGGCCGACGACTTTGACAACCCCCTGGAGATGCTCGATCGGCCGCGGCAGGTGATCGTCAGCGACAAGCTCGCGGGGCGGCTGGGCAAGCGCAAAGGTGACACGGTTGCGTTGATGACCCGCGACGGCGAGCAGCCGTTCACGATCTACGCGGTTACGCCGGCCACCGGCCCGCAGAAAGCCTTCGGCGGCAACCTGGCGGTGATGGACTACCTCGACGCCCAGGAGGTGTTCGGGCTGGAGGGCCGCGTGGACCGCATCGACGTGGTCCTGCGCGACGCGGAGTCCGCAGGAGCCCTGGACCGAGCGGCCCGAGCGATCGCCGCAGCGTTGGGCGGCAAGTACGAGGTCGAATCGCCGTCGGCGCGCGCGGGCCGCCAGCAGCAGGTGCTGCGCACCTTCTCCATCTCGCTGACCGTGGGCGCTGGCGTGGCGCTGATGGTGGGCATGTTCCTGATCTACCACACGATGTCGATCTCGGTGGCGCAGCGGCGCAGCGAGATCGGCGTGCTGCGCGCGACCGGTGCGACCCGCGGTCAGGTGGTCGCGCTATTCACGCTGGAAGGAGCCGTCTATGGCGTCGTCGGCTCGGGGCTCGGCATCGGCCTGGGTCTCGGGCTCGCCCGGCTGATGATGCAGCAGGCGGCTGCTTCGCTGTCGGACATTTACGTGCGGGTGCACACCTCAGAGGTGACCATCGACGCGGCGACGCTGACGCTCGCGGTGGTGGGCGGGCTGTGTTCGGCGACGGTGGCGGCGCTTTGGCCGGCGTGGCGCGCGAGTTCGCTGTCGGCCGTCGAGACCATCCGGACCACGGCCTACGACCCCCACGGCGCTCCCGATCTGCGCTGGACACGGCGCGAGTGGGCCGGCCTCGGCAGTCTGGCGCTGGTGCCCCTGGCAGCAGGCGGTCCGGTGGTGTTCGGATTCCCGTGGTTTGGCTTCGTGGCGATGTTCTTCGTGCTGCTCGGCGCGACCCTGCTCGGCCGCTGGTGCGTCGTGGCCCTGCAGCACGGCACCACGGGGCTGGCCAGCGCACTTTTCGGTATCGAGGGCCGGCTCGCGGCCGACAACCTCGGGCGCGGCGCCTCCAAGGCCGCGGTCACCGTTGCCGCGCTGATGGTCGGCCTGTCCATGGTCATCGCCTCGTCCACGCTGACCCACAGCTTTGTGCAGAGCATCGACCGCTGGGTCGAGCAAGCGGTGCCCGCCGACCTTTTCGTGACCAGCAACGCCCGGCTTGGCGGCATCAAGAACCAGCCGCTCAAGCCCGAACTGGGCGACCAGATCGCCGGGATAAGTGGCGTGCTCGGCGTCGACAAGGTGCGGCTGCGCAACATCGACTACCGCAATACCCAGATCCTGCTGTTGAGCGTGGACGTGCGGCTGCGCTTCGCGCTCAAGTCGACCAGTTGGGAATTCAGCAGTTGGACCGGCGACCGGGCAACGTTGGTCCGGCGCTTGCAGGCGGGCGAAGGCGTCCTCATCTCCGAGACGTTGGCCCACCGATTCGGCATCGCGCCCGGTGGCACTGTGCAGTTGCAGACGGCGGCCGGTCGTGTCGATTTTCCGGTGCTCGCCGCCATCGTGGACTATAGCAGCGACCAGGGCGCCGTGTTCATCGACCGCAACCTGTACCTGCGCCACTGGCAAGACGACCTCGTGGACACCTTCGAGCCGTACCTGGACGCCAAGACGACCCCGGAGGCCGTGCGCGCCGAGATCGTGCGGCGGTTTGGCCGTTCGCACCGGCTTTTCGTGCTGACCAACGCCGAATTTCGCGTTGAGATCAAGCGCATGATCGACCAGCTTTTCTCGGTGATGCGGGCGCTGGAACTGGTGACCATCCTGATTTCGCTGTTGTCGGTGGTCAACACCTTGCTGACCTCGATCCTGGATCGCACCCGCGAAATCGGCGTGCTGCGGGCGATCGGCATGGTCCGCGGCCAGTTGGGACGCATGATCCTGGTTGAGTCGCTGCTGCTCGGCGTGGTCGGCGCGATCATCGGCACCCTGGTCGGCGCCGCCAACGGCTACTTGATGCTCGAAGTCATCAGCAAGCAGGACAACGGCTGGCAACTGCCGATGCGCGTCGACGTGCCGGTGGCGGCGGCCTATTGCGCGGCCCTGGTCGGCGTCGCAGTGCTGGCCGGCGTGTACCCGGCGCGGGTGGCCGGCCGGCTGCGGGTGGTCGAGGCGCTCGGCTACGAGTGAGCGCGCGCACGAGCAGCGGACCGGCACCTGCAGCGGCGCAGACGGACCGGCAGCAGTGCCGCGGTGCGCGATGGGGCCGGCGCCTGCGGACCTCGCAGGGCGACCGCGGGCGTACCCGAGCGGGTGACGAAAAACGGCAGAAGTGACAAAAAACGGCACCAAAAACCGACGTTTTTTGTCAGTTGGCGCGAATTGGCGATCAGGTCGTGATCTGCAAGTCGCTGACAACGGTGACCTTTCCGACGCTTTCAGCACGAACCGCAAGTTGGCACGATTTTCGCATGGCTCCTTGGTGGGGGATCACTTCGAACCCTCCGCCGAAAATGGTTCCAGCAACGGTGCTGGGGTCGGTCGGCGGAGGGTTCGGAGTTTTTGGGCCCCTTGATGGCTTGGTGGCCCCCGCGATCCTGCATTGGCCGCGGGTCGCCGGCCCTGGTGCCTCCACAGTACTTGGCGCCTCCACCGTACTTGGCAACTCCACCGTACTTGGCAACTCCACAATACCTGGCGATTCCACAGTACCTGGCGGCTCCGCAGGACTTGGCGGCCCCGCAGGATGGGACGTGCCGCCCGCTGGACAACGACGGGACGGCAGCGGGCGCACTTGACATTCTGGTGGGTCTTGCGCTACTGCGCAGCCAGGGGCAGCGGGGCGGCACGTTTTCGCCGCCGGCCCCGGGGGCGGGATGAAACGCTACAAACTGCACGACTTGTTGCGCGCGGCGGCCGCAACGTTCCTGGCGGCCAATGCATGCGGCACCGCGACCGCGCCCACGGATGCGGGCGCTGGCGCCCAGACCGACACAGGCGCGGACACCGCCGCGGACGCGGCCCTCGACGTGCCGCCGGACGCTGCCAAGGAGGTGGGGCCCGATGCCGGTCCCGACGCCGCAGCCGACGCCGCACCCGACGTCGCCAAGGACACGGGAAAGCCCGCTGGGCCGTTCTCTTGTGCGGATCCGCAGCCGATCGTCACCAAGGGCGTCGACACCGGCGTGGACGTGTGCAAGAACGGCATGCTGCGGCGCCGCAAAATCGTCCAGTGCCCCTCGATCCTGCCCGAGGTCGGCAAGACCTGCACGTCGGGCGCAGGGGGCGGACCGCCCGGCCAATGCACGACCGACGCCGACTGCACCAACAAGGTCAAGGGCGGCCACTGTGAGAAATCGTTGGGTCCGGGCGACTGGTGCTATTGCGCCTCGTCGTGCGAGACCGACGCAGACTGCGGCGCCGGGTCGGTGTGCCTGTGCGGTCCCAAGTTCGGCACCTGCGTCGCGGCCAAGTGCACCACCGGGGACGACTGCACGGTCGGCGACTGCGTGTCGTACGTCAACAACCCAGGTTGCGGGTCGACCGCGCTGGTCTGCGAGAGCGGCAATGATGCCTGTGGCAGCAACGCCGACTGCAAGCCGGGCGAAGAGTGCACGTGGTCGTCGTCCAAAGGCAAATACTGCTCGCCGCCCATGTGCGCCATCGGCCGGCCCTTCGCCGTCGCCGGCCAGTGGCAGACCGCGCCGCTGGTCGACCGCAGCGACTGGTCGTCGCCCCAACAGGTGGCGGACCTCGATCCGAGCCTGCGCAGCCGGTTGGCCGACCATTGGCGGGCCGCCGCGCAGATGGAGCACGCCTCGGTGGCGGCGTTCGCGCGGCTGACGCTGGAACTGTTGGCCATCGGCGCACCGCCGGACCTGCTGATCCGCGCCCAGCAAGCGGGCATCGACGAGGTCGATCACGCGCAAGCCTGTTTCGCGCTCGCGGCCCGCTGCGATGGCCACACCTGCGGTCCGGGCGCGCTGCGGGTCGGCGGCGCGGTGCTCGACGCCTCGCTGGCTGGCATTGCAGCGGCCGCGGTCGTCGAGGGCTGCGTGTTCGAGACATGTGCCGCGCTCGAAGCGCGCGTGGCAGCCGCCCAGGCCACCGATCCGGCGGTGCGGCGCGCGCTGGAGGCGATCGCTGAGGATGAAGCCCGCCACGCCGAACTGTCGTGGGACATCGTGCGGTGGTCGCTGGGCCAAGGGGATGCGGACGTGCGCGCCGCGATCGAGGCTGCGTTTGCGCGCGGGATTGCGGACCTGGGCGCGGGCGACACCGGCGCGGACATCGAACCCGGCCATGGCGTGTTGGCCGGCGAACCGCTGCGGCGCCTGCGGCGGCACGCCCTCGCCGAGATCATCGGGCCGGCGCGGCGGCGTTTGCTTGGCTGATTCGGGCGCTGCCGAGGCGCACACTTGCCCGTCGCCCGATCCGCCACTACCATGACGCGCCGCGTCACCCGATCGGAAGCGGTGACGCCGATCGGCCGCCGACCGCCGCCGCCCTTCGTCCAGCCTGCCCCGCCCTGCCCGCCCGCGAGGGTCGGCCCGCGACCGCCATGAGCAACGCCCTGCACTACAAGTCGAACGTGCGCGATCTGTACTTCAACCTTTTTGAGGTCAGCGACATCGCCAACGGCGTGCTCGGCCACGGGGCCTTCGCCTCGCTCGACGAGGAGACAGCCCGGCAGGTGTTGAGCGAGGTCGACAAGCTCGCGCGCACCGAAATCGCCGCCAGCTTTTTCGAGGCCGACCGCGACCCTCTGCGCCAGGGCCCGGATGGCAGCGTGCTCTTGCCGGCTTCGCTCAAGAAATCGCTCAAGGCCTACTACGATGCCGGCTTCGGCGGCCTGGAACTGCCGGAGCACATGGGCGGCATCGGCGCCCCGCCTTCGCTCATCTGGGCGGCATTTGAGCTGATCGCCGGGGCCAACCCCTCGGTGGCGTTCTACCTGTTCGGCACCTTCATCGCCAAGATCATCGACCGGCTGGGCACGGCAGAGCAGAAGGCGCGGTTTCTCAAGGCGCACGTCGACCAGTGCTGGGGCGGGTCGATGGTGCTGACCGAGCCAGATGCCGGCAGCGACGTCGGCGCCGGCCGCGCCAAGGCCCGCCACGTCGAGGGCGATCTGTGGGAAATCGAGGGCACCAAGCGTTTCATTACCAACGGCGACTTCGACTACCCAGCCAACATCATCCACCTCGTGCTCGCCCGCCCAGAAGGCGCCGACGTCGGCACCAAAGGCCTGTCGCTGTTCATCGTGCCCAAGATCTGGGTCGAGGCCGACGGCCGGCTGGGCGAACCCAACGGCGTCCGGGTCAGCAAGCTCGAAAAGAAGATGGGCATCAAGGCCAGTTCGACGTGCGAACTGGTCTTTGGCGAGGACCGGCCAGCGCGCGGTCTGCTGATGGGCAACGTGCACGACGGCATCCGCCAGATGTTCCATGTCATCGAGAACGCGCGCATGGCGGTGGGCATGAAATCGATGGCGACGCTGTCGACCGCGTACCTCAATGCGCTGGACTATGCCAAGGTGCGCGTGCAGGGCGCCGACCTGCCTGAAGCGGCCAACAAGCGGGCGCCGCGGGTGCGCATCATCGAGCACCCGGACGTCAAGCGCATGCTGATGAGCTGCAAGGCCCACGCCGAGGGCATGCGGGCGCTCGCCTTCTTTACCGCCCACATCCAGGACCAGGTCGAACTGCTGGGCGGCCACGGCGACGCGCGCGCCGATGAGCTGGACAAGCTCAACGACCTGCTGCTGCCGCTGGTCAAGGGCTGGAACAGCGACCGGGGCTACGATCAACTGGGCATCGCATTGCAGATCATCGGCGGGTCAGGGTACATCCAGGACTACCCGTTCGAGCAGTACATCCGCGACCAGAAGATCGACTCGTTGTATGAGGGGACCACCCACATCCAGGCCCTGGACCTCATCTTTCGCAAGATCGCCCGCGACGGCGGCCAGACGCTGCAGGGGTTGGCCCAACGCGTCCAGGCTAGCGTGCAGGCCGAGGAAGGGGGCGAAACGCTTGCAGAGGAGCGCAAGCTGCTCGGCAAGGCGCTGGCTGACCTGAACGGCATGCTGATGGCGCTGCTCGGCAAACTCGGCGAGTCGCCCTACCACGTCGGCTTCCAGGGCAACCGGGTGCTGCTGGCGCTGGCCGATGTGGTCGTGGCCTGGCTGTTGCTGCGACACGCCGCGATCGCCGCGGGCAAGCTGCCCGGTGCCAAGGCCAGCGACAAGCCGTTCTACACCGGCAAGGTCGCCTCGGCGCGCTGGTGGTGCCGCAACGTCTTGCCAGGCGTGACCCTGGCGCGCAAGATGGTCGAGGCCTCTGATCTTGGCCTGATGGACATGCCGGAAGAGGCTTGGTAGCGCTGGATCTTGCGGCGCGCTGTGCCGCAGGAGCACATTGATGATCAACCCGATGCCCATGGCCCGCTGCGCCGCATGCGTGGCCAACGAGACACCCTACGGCTGGTGGATCCTGTCGGCGGTGGTGCTCGTCACTTCGCTCTGTGCGGCCGGATTCGTCATCTGGCGCGATCTGCGCAAACAGAACCAGTGGCGGCAGGTGGATTGATCAGCTGGAGGCGGCTGATTTGCGCCGCTCGCCCCGCACCACGTCGATCGCCACCGCCACCGCCATGTCGCCGAGCACGTTGACAACGCTGCGACAGCGGGCGATGAGCCAGTCCACGCTCAACAGCAGCGGGATGGCCTCCACGGGCAGGTGGACGGCGCCCAGCACCAGCGCGAGCGAGATGATCCCGGCCTCGGGGACGCCGCCGACGCCGACCGTCGCTGCGACGCAGATGACCGCGGTCAGCAGTTGTGCGGGCAAGCTGAGTTCGACGCCGAAGGCCTGGGCCAGGAAAAGCACCGCAACGACCTCGTAGAGCAAGATGCCGTCGTTGTTCAAGTTGGTGCCGACGCAGGCGCTCAGCCGGGCGGCGCCGGGGGTGACGCCGATGTCGTCCAGGGCCTTGAGCGTCATCGGCAAGGTGGCGAGACTGCTGTTGACCCCGAAGGCGTACACGACCGGGTCGCGGGCTGCACGCCAGAAACGCCCCAAGCCAATGCGCGCCGCGCCGAGCACCCAACCGTGGTACACCACCAGGACGTGCAGAACCATGCCACCCAAGCACACCAGCAAGTAGGCCAGCAGCCCGCCGACCAGGCGGGTGCCGTGCTCGCCGAACACCTTGGCCACGCTCGCGAACACGGCCAGGGGCGTCAGCCGCACCATCCACTCCAGCGCGCGCGTCACCAGGCGCAGGCCACGTCCTGCGAGGTCTGGAACGCGTTGTGCCGCAGAACCCGCCGGGATACCCGACCGCGCGGCGAGCCACACCAGGCCCAGCACCACCGCCAGGACGATCGCCAGCACCATCGGGCTTTGCGCCATCAGCGCCAGGGCTTGGGCCGCAGAGGCGTCGGGCGCTCGGAAGGACTTTGCGCCCATCTGCGCAAGGTCCGCGCCCCGCAAGTCCATCCAGCGCCCTGGATGCAGCGCGTTGGAGATGCCCAGACCGATGGCGATGGCGCACAGCCCGTTGCCGATCGCGACCCCGAAAAGCGCCGCGACGCCCTTGGCATGAAAGGCCTGCTGGACGAAGGCGTCGAAGATGGCCAGGAAAATCAGCGGGACGGCCAGCCACTTGATGACCTCGACGATCCACCGGGCGATCGCCGCAACCGGCGCGACCTGGTTGCCGAGCCAGAGACCGATCGCCGCACCGACCGCCATGGCAACCAGCGTCTGCACGTACAGGGGCCAGCGCCAGGGAAACGGTTGCCAGGTCCCCGCGGTCATTGAACTTGCTCGCCCAACCAGCGCGCGGCCTTGATCCACGCGGCGCGCGCCGGCGGCAGGCCCAACATGTTCACCCAGCCGTGAAGCAGGCCCGGCGTGTCCTCCCAGTGCACGGCCGTGCCCGCGGTGCGCAGCCGTTCTGCGTAGGCCATGCCCTCGTCGCGCAACACGTCTTGTGGTGCGCTCGCCAAATAGGCCGGCGCGAGGCCGCTCAGGTCGTCGGCCAGCAGCGGCGACACGTCCGGCCGGTGGCGCTGGGTGGCCTCGGGCACGAACGCCGCGATGAACGCGCGCATCCGCGCCGCCGTCAGCACGTGACCGGTGGCGTAGCGGCGGTAGCTGTCCGACTCGCGGTTGAGGTCCACCACAGGATAGATCAGCAACTGCGCGCGCAAGTTCAGGTCGCGGCAGCGCCGCGCCACCACGGCCGCGAGGTGGCCGCCAGCGCTTTCACCACCGACCGCCAGACGTCGCGGGTCGCCGCCGATGTCGGCCGCGTTTGCAGCCAACCACCGCACGACCGCGGAACAATCGTCGACGGCGGCCGGAAAGCGGTGCTCTGGGGCGCGGCGGTAGTGCACGGACACCACCACGCACTGGCTGTGGACCGCCAGCATCCGGCACGGTACGTCGTGGGTGTCGAGATCGCCCTCGACCCACCCGCCGCCGTGCACATACGCAACCACGGGCAGCACGCCGTCGCAGGGCCGGTAGATGCGCACGGGGACGCCCGCAAGGGCCTGGTCGTGTACCGCGCGGCAGGGCAAGGGCCGGCCCACCAGCCATGGTGCGCGCTTGATCGCCTGCTTGAGCTTGGCCCGCGCCACCTCAGGAGCGACGTCCTCGGGAGGCGAGGTCCACGCGAAAACCCGCGCGATGGCGTGTACATACCAGTGGGCCACGGCTAGCGACCCCGGCCCGGCGCCGGCTCTTGCTGCTGGCGCAGGGTGTCGAGCGCCTGGCGCAACTGTGCCTCTGCAGTCTCGGCCCGTTGCGCAGCCTGCTGCGCCTGCGCGGCGGCCTGTTGCGCGCGCTGTTGCGCTTCGGCGGCCCTGCGGCCGGCATCGGCAGCAGCGGACTCGGCGGTGCGGACGCGTGATTCGGCTTGCGCGACGCGAGTTTCCGCTTCGGTCGCCCGTCGATCCGCTGCCTGCGATCGCTGGTCTGCGGCCTGGGCGCGCTGGTTGGACTCGACGGCCCGCGTTTCGGCGGCGACGGCGCGGGTCTCGGCCGCGCGCGCTTGGCTTTGGGCTTGGCTGGCGAGGGCCTCGGCACGTTGGGCGGCGGCGCGCGCTGCCTCTGCCAGTTGCTGGGCCTGGCGCACCTGGTCGCTGGTGTCGCTGGCCAATTGGCGCTGCAACTGCACCAACTTGGTGACGGCGTCGCGGCGGTCGAGCCACGGTCCGGGCAGAGCGAGGTAGGCCGTGTAGAACACGACGGCCTCATTGCGCAGCTTGCCGAGTTCGCACACGCGCGCCGCGTTGTACAGGTGCACGGCCTTGTCGGTCAGCTGGTAGGTCGCCTCGAACAGGTTGGCTGCGGCCTCATGCTGTCCAGCGTTTTTGGCTGCGTGGGCGGCTTTCGCACACGATGCGGCGTAGGCCAGGGTCAGGGCGTCTGCCGACTTGCGCGCGTCGGCCAGTTCCTTTTTCCAGGGTTTGGGCCCGCGGGCCTGCGCCGCCTCGTCGAACTTGCTGTACAGCGCACGGGCCCGTCCTGCTGTCGCGCACTGTGTCCCGGCGTCGCTCATCGCCGCAGCAGAGCACCGCAACAGCGTGGCCGCAGCCCACAACGGCCGCAGTTCGCTGGTGTCGCCGCTGAACTGCTTTTCGAACTCGCCGGCCAACTGCATCGGGTCCTTGCCTGCGGCCTCCTGCAAAACAGGGACACAGGCATCGACGGCCGCCTGGCCTGGGCTGGCCACGCCCAGGGCAAGCGCAAGGCCCATCGCGGACAACCAGTTGTGCATGGACATGCCCCCCCCCCTGTCGCGCGCGACCCGGCGCGAACCGACTGCGCGGGCGTTTTGCACGCTTTTTGGACCTGTGGCAACCGACGGCCCGCCAGCGCAGACACTTTCGGCCCACCGGGCGTCCAACGGTGCCCGCCGACCGGTCGACGACCGGCGCGGGTCCTGGCGCGAATCGCTTGATCGAGCCTTGACACCTTAGGCAATTGGCAAATTGGCAATTCACCCCTTGTCAGCCCTGGCAAACGCGTCTAGAATTTCGCGCCTTGTCGACGACCGGCGCCGATTGCCAGCCGCAGCAAGCACATTTCCAGAGGCAAAAAATGTTCAAGAATCGCATGCTTGCCACCGTCACCGCGTCCGCCATGGCCGGCGCCTTGATCATGTCGGTGGGCTGCAAGAAGAAGGAAGAGGCCCCCAAGGCCACCGCACAGGCTGGAGCCGTCGCACCCGCAGAGGCCGCCAAGGCCGACGACAAGGCCGCCGCGCCTGCGGCAGGCGCTGGAGCCGTCGCCGCACCGGTCGCCGCTGACGTCGAACTGGCCGCAGGCGACGGAATCGCGCTGTGGCTTTCGGTCAAGTCGTTCAACGCCCTTTTCGACGCCGCCGAGATGCTGGCGGGCAAGTTCGGCGCCACCCAGCCCGGCGCCTCGCTGCGCGGCCAGGCCATCGGCGCCGCCACCGCGGTCCTGGCCCAAGGCGGCATCTCCAACCTGGACTGGCTCGACAAGACCAAGGCCCTGCACATCGCCTACCACGACCAGCCCAACCCGGCCGCACCGGCCGGATCACCGCCCAACCCGGCCGACGTTGCCAGCGGCATCTTCATGGTCCTGCCGGTGGCCAGCAAGGATGCCACGCTTGCGGCCATGCCGGCCGCCGCCAAGGACGCCGCAGCCGAAGGCCACGCCGCCATGATCACGGCGCCCAAGGGCGAGAAGCTCTACATCGACTTCCTGGGCAGCCACGCGGTCGTCACCATGATGGACAAGGACCGCTTCGCAAAGGTCAAGGGATTCGCGGAACGCATCGCCAAGGTCGATCCGCCGAGCGCGCTGTATCTGGGCGTGTCGATTGAGGACCTCTCCAAGACCCGCGCCAAAGAGATCGAGGCGGCGATGGGCATGATCGATGCACTTGGAAGCAAAATGGACGGCGGAGACCCCGCCAAGGCCAAGATGAACGCCCAAGTCCTCGGCATGTACAGCAAGATGGTCAAGACCTACATCACCGACATGACCCGTTTCGAGCTGCTGGTCCATGCCGACACCGACGTCGCGCGCGTCGAGTTCCGCCTGCAGGCCAAAGAGGGGAGCAAGCTCGGCAAGCAGCTGGCCGCCGGCCGCGGCCGCACGACCCGCGAGATCGCCAACCTGCTGCCTTCGAACAGCTATGTGAGCATCGTGGCGTCCTCGGATCCGGCCGCCGCAGTCGAGCAGATGGACGAACCGCTGAACATGCTCAAGGAGATGTTCAAGATGGATGCGGCGACCTTCGACGCCCTGGCCAAGGACATGAAGGACCTGGCCAAGATGCAGGATGGCACCAGCGGCTTTGCCGTCTACGCGGATGGCCCGGCGGCGCTGGGCATGCTCATGGTCGGCGGCACCACCGATGGCGAAGCTTCGATGCGCGTCGGCAAGCGCATGGTCGGCGCCTTGGTCAGCGCGGTCCTCGCAGTGGCGCGGGCCGAACAAGCCGCCAAGGGCAAGCCTGAATCGGCCGAAGAAGCGGAGATCCTCAAGCTGGTCGAGTCGAGCCTCAAAGAAGGCAAGGTCGATCCGATCCTGGCCAAAGTCGGCCCCCTCGCCGAGGCCAAAGGCATCAAGTTGACTGCCGCCACCAGCAAGGACGGCGACATCGCCTGCGACGTGCTCGACATCGCCATCGACTACAGCAAGATGCCCCAGGGCAAGGACAGCGAGCAGGCCAAGGCGGTCATCGGCGACAAGACCGCAGTCGCCATGTGCGCCGGCAAGACCAAGATCGGCTTTGCCGCCGGTCCTGGCGCCCTGGAGAAGGCAAAGGCCGGCGCCGCTGGCCGCGCGGGCGGTCTCGCCGACGCCCCGGCCTACAAGAACGCAACCGAGCGCCACAACGGCGCCGCGGTCGTGTATGTCAACCCCGGGGCAGCCATTGCCGCGTTCAAGGCCCTGGTTCCGCCAGCCATCACGCTGCCGGGCGACAAGGCGATCGTGTTGGCATGCGTCAACCGCACCCAGTCGTTCGGCTGTGCGCTCGAGGCTCCGGTGGACCTGATCGTCGCTGCCAAAGCACTGGCGAGCGGACCCCGCGGTGGCGCGCCGGCCGAAATGGCGCCACCGGCCGCAGGCGGAGAGGCCCCGGAGGAGGGCGCCATCAAGGCCCCTGAGCCGCCCCCGGCCCCGGCCCCGGTCAAGTTCGAGCGGCCAGCTCCGGCTCCCGCCGCCCCCGCGGGCGGTGGCGCGCGCCCGGCGCCCAAGTAGGCGCACCGCAGTTCTTGTTGCGGCTGTGAACGAAACCCCGGCGGGCGGGCATCCAGGTTGACTGGGTCCCGCCCGCTGGCGTTTTTCGGTTGGCCACGCGGCGGGCGAGACCCCTTTTCAGTCCGCGGTGAAAATGTACCATGCTGCCTGCGTTGGGCGGCGGGTCACCGCATCAGGGAGGATCACGATGAGGTTCATTCGTTCCGTTTCCAAGGGTTCGTGGGTGCGAGTCGCATGCGCCGCTGCGCTGTGGGCGCTCGGCTGCCAAAGTTCGCTCACCGGCAACGAGGGCAACCTGACGTTCTTCTACACGACCGACGACGAGCTTGATTTCAACCAGCCGATCGCCATCGGCGCCAAGCTCGATCTCACGGTCAAGACCGCTGGCATTCCCAAGAAAGACGTGTCGCTGACCAAGGTCGAACCGGCCGACACCAAGGTGCTCAAGGTCGCTGGACTGATGGGGGGCGCCTTCACGCTGGAGGGCGTCGGCGACGGCAGCACCTCGATCAGCGTCACCGCGACCAGGTCGGACGGCACCAGCACCCACGACACCATCACCATGATGGCCAAGAAGCCCGAGACCATCGAAGTCGCGCATTCGTGCGGCGGAGGCAATGTCGGCCACTACCTGGTTGGCAAGACCATCTTCGTGCCGTACGACCTCAAGCTCAAGGACGGCCGGGCGGTCATCGGCTATGGCTACCATGGCCTGTCGATCGCGCCCGCCAAGGGCTTGCAGTGGGACCAGGTCCACAAGTCGCAGTGGGCCTATGTGTACAAGACCGCCGACGTGCCGGGCGACGTGACCCTGACCAGCACGCTGGAGCCCGGCAAGTCGTGGACTGTGCGCTTGGTCGACGAGGGCCAGATCGACGGCGGCAAGCTTGAGGGCGTCAGCGGCAAGACCCTGGAAATGCTCGCCGGGACCAGCGCCATCGTGCTGGCGCGCCCCACCGTGGGCGGCAATCCGATTTGCCAGCCCGACACCTCGTTCACGGTCAGCGGCAAGACCCCGGACGTTTGCGCCGTCACTGCGACCGCGGCCAACGTGCCGACCAGCAAGAACGTGGTCGAGGCGTGGTCGTGGGTGACGGTGCAGGCCAAGAAGCTGGGCGTGTGCGAGTTCGACGTGGTGTGGCCCAAGGGCAACAAGGGTCAGGGCGCAACGGCGGCCGTCAAGGTCAATGTGGTGCAGCTGGTCAAGCCGTCAGGCAACTGAGATACGAGCGGCCCAGGCCGAGGTCACCCAGGCCGAAGTTCTCCGCAAGCGTCTGACCCAGGCACGCGAAGCTCTCGCCCGTGCCCAGGTCGGCACCGGCGGAGAATCGCCGGCTGGCCAACAGCAACGGTACCACCTCGCGGGTATGGTCGGTGGACCCCAGGTACGTCGGATCGTTGCCGTGATCGGCCGTGATGCACAATAGGCCGCGGTCGCCGAGCGCGTCGAGCAAGTGGTCCAGTTGGTCGTCGGCTTCGGTCAACGCCCGCGCAAAGCCGAGCGGGTCGCGGCGGTGACCGTACAGTGCGTCGAAGTCGACGAGGTTGGTGAAAACCAGCCCCTGACCGAGGCTGCGGCATGCCGCGATGGTTTGGGCCAGCCCGTCGGCGTTGCCCTCGGTATGCAGCGACTCGGGCACGCCACAACCCGCGAAGATGTCCTGGATCTTGCCAACGCCGACCACGCGCAGCCCAGCCGCGACCATGCGATCGAGCAGCGTGTTCGGCGGCGGGGGCATCGAAAAATCCTTGCGGTTGTAGGTGCGGCGCCACGCCCCCGGCTGACCGACGAACGGCCGGGCGATGACCCGGCCCACCCGCCACGGGTCGAGCACGCGGCGCGCGACCTCGCACATGCGCCAGAGCGCATGGACGTCGATGACCTCCTCGTGTGCAGCGATCTGGAAGACGCTGTCGGCCGAGGTGTAGAGAATCGGCTTGCCGGTGCGCAGGTGCTCCGGCCCCAGTTCGTCCAGGATCGCCGTGCCCGACGCGACGCAGTTGCCAAGGACCCGGTAGCCGCTCTCCTGCTCGAATCGCTCGACGATGTCATCGGGGAACCGCGGATTGAAGACCGCGAACGGCTGGGTCGTGTGCACACCGACCATTTCCCAGTGACCGGTCGGGGTGTCCTTGCCTGCCGACGTTTCGACCATGCGCAGGGCAAAGGCGTCGGGGCGTTGGTTCGGGGCGACCCCCTCGATGGTGCACAGGTTTCCAAGGCCCATCCGCTGCAGGCGCGGCGCGCGCAAGCCGCCGACGGCTTTGGCGCAGTTGCCGAGGGTGTTCACGATGTCGGGGTCGCCAAACGCGGCGCAGTCGGGTGCGGCGCCGATTCCTGCGCCGTCGAGCACCAGGATGCAAGCTTTGTCGAAGGGGCGCATGGTGGCGATCCGTCAGACGATTTCGCCGGCCTTGGCCTTGGCGATCCACTTTTGCAGCTCGCGCTCGACGATCTCGACGGCCCGACCTTGAAAGGGCCGCAGCAGGAACGGGATGTCGACGTCGACGACCAGGCTGCCGGCGGTGACGGCGACCTTGCCCTTGATGGTCAGGCCCTTGGCGGCAAACTGCAGGTCGGCGTGGTGGTCATCGCGCCAGATGATGCGGGGATCGTAGCGGCCGAAGCGCTCGCAGTAGTGCGCGCACGCCGCTCGGGCGGTCCGCTGCGCCAGGTCAGGCGGCAGGTCGTGGGCGATGGCGTGGCGCATGGGCGGCTCGGTGGTGCTGGGCAAAGGGGGGCCGCCGTCGACCACAGCCGGGGCGGGAACCGCGCAAAGCTAGCAGAGCGCGGTCAATGCGCAAGCAGCCGCACCTGGAGGGTGTCGATGCAGCATTGCCGCGGCGAGCGGAATCGGGCGCTCGACAGGCGAGGCGGAGGCAGTCAGGCGCCCGGGAAGCGAGACGGCGGCAAACGGTCGACTGCGGCGAAGCGCCAGGCTGCGCCGCGGGGAGCCTGGCGGGCGACGACAAGGCATACCGGGTTGGAAGAATCCACGGAACTGTTCAGCGGTTGCGCGCACCAGCCGTCTCATTGGGCCGCGCCCGCTTATGGACAGGTGTTGCCGGTGCCCGGCGTGCCGCGATCGCGGGCGCCACAGCGCGGCGTGGTACTGGCGGGGTCGAACTTCCACAAGGTCTTGCCGGCCTCGGTGACACCGGTCACGGGCACGCACAGGTTCGGCAGCTTGCAGTCGCTGGCGACCTTGCACGGCGGAGGGTCCACCACGTAGCTCGATAACCCGAGCCAAGTGCCGTAGCCGCACTGCGGAGTCGCGGGCACCCAGCAATCCGGCATGTCGTTGCTGGTGACGTCGAAACAGCCGGATTTGAGCATCGCGGCTTGCCCGAGCGCCCACGGCAACTTGCCGAAATTGATCTCGTCGACCAGGGCGCCTTGGGGGTTGATCAGTTGCAACTTGATGTCCAGGGTCAGGTTCTGCAACTGGAACTGGCCGGAAGTCGGATGGTCGCCCCAGGCATAGAAGGGCTTCTGGCCGTTATTCACGGCGATGTCGCCGAGCGCAATGAGGAGCGCGTATTGCTTGGGCGCAATCGACAGGCCGCCGCCGCCTGCAGGCGCCGCAACGGTGTGGACGAAGGTGTTGACCTTGATCTGCCAGCCGACCAGGTCGATGGCGTCGGCCGACGGGTTGTACAACTCAATCCATTCGCCTTTGCTGTCCACCACCGCGTCCGGGTCGGGCATGATCTCGGTGATGAGCACGGTGCCCTTGGGCGCGGGCGGCGCCTCCTTCTTGCAGGTCGCCGAGCAGCCGTCGCCGTCGTTGACGTTGCCGTCGTCGCACTCTTCGTTCAAGGCGGCCTGGATTTGCCCATCGCCGCACTTGGGCGCCGGCTTGCACTTGCCCGACAGGCAGATGAGGTCCTTGCCGCACGAACTGTTGTCGGGCTTGCCGGTGCAGGGGTTGACGCATGGCGGGTTGGCCTGCCCCGGGCTGCCCCAGTCGCCATCGCCGTACGGGTCCTGAGCCTCGCACCAGTTCTTGAAGTCGTCGTTCTTGGTGTGGTCATAGGCGGCCGGGTCCAGTTGCATCGACTTGCCCTCGACGACCGGAAAGCCGGTGGTCGGCCCGCAGTTGGGCGGCGGGTTGGGCAACGTGCACACGAAGCCCTTGGGCGAGAAAGTGACCTGGTCGATGACCTTGCCATTCCACTCAAGGATGACGTCGCCCTGGCTGACGTTGGGCAGACTGAAGGGCGAAGGCGGCTGCTGAAACCAGCCGATCTGCACCGGTGCGCCGCCATTGGCGGTCTTGTCGGCGCTGCCGCCGACCACGAAGTAGCTGCCGGCCGGGATGAACAGGGCTTTGGCGCTCTTGAGTGTGAACTTCTTGCTCCCCCCTTGGTCGCGCAGCACCCAGCCGTTGATGTCGATGGTCAGTTCGCCCGGGTTGTAGAACTCGATCCACTCGCCGACTTCGTCATTGACAGCCTTGGGGTTGATCATGATCTCGGTGACGATGATCTGCCCGGGAGCGAAGCTCTCCTTCTGGCAGTTGATCGAGCAGCCATCGCCGCCCTCCTTGTTGCCGTCGTCGCACAGTTCCGCAGCCTCGGTGCTGCCGTTGCCGCAGGTAGCGGAGTCGCAGGCGTCGCCGAATCCGTCGCTGTCGGCGTCGGCCTGGTTCGGGTTGCCGATGCCGATGCAGTTGTCGCACAGGTCGCCCACGCCGTCGCCGTCGGCGTCGCTTTGCTTGGGGTCGGCCACCTTGGGGCAGACGTCGCAGGCGTCGCCCAGCAGGTCCTGATCCTGGTCGGCCTGATCGGCGTTGGCGAGGAATGGGCAGTTGTCTTTCTCGTTCGGGCTGTTGTCGCCGTCGATGTCCTTGCCTGGAGGCGCGCAGGACGCGTTGGGGGCGCCAGGTGTGCCCAGGTTGCCGCTCTGGCCGATGGGCTGGTCGCCGTAGCACCAGTACAGCTTGACGTTGTTCTGGGTGGTGGTCGCATATTTCGGGTCGAGCTGCAGCGAGACATTTGTCTTGATCGGCGGTGTGAGTGTGCCGTACGCGACCTGATCCACGAGCTTCTTGCCCGGCACGTCGATGAGGCTGAGCGTGTCGGTTGTCGGCTCTAGCAGCAGGCCGCCGCCCAGCGCGGGGTTGAAGGCGTAGGCCGCCGTGACGCCGCCGTTCAGGATCTTGTTGGTGTTGGCCGCAAGCACCAGGAACCCCTTGGAAGGAACTGTGATATCGGCGGCGATGACGTGGGTCTTCTGCTTGCCGCCGACGCCGTTCTTGACCTCCAGTTTCCAGTCCTTGATCTTGACCGGCGTGCCCGTGGGGTTATACAGCTCGATCCACTGGCCGTCCTTGTCATCGATTTCTGCGGTGTGGGCCATGATCTCGTTGATGACCAGATTGCCCGCGACGGCCGTGGCAATCAGGCAGTTCTCGCAGCCGTCGCCCAGAAAGTCGTTGCCGTCGTCGCAGGTCTCGCCAGCGTCGAGGTCGCCGTCGCCGCACTGTACCGGGTCACAGGCGTCGCCGGGCGGGTCGGCGTCGCTGTTGAGTTGGTCGGCGTTCGGGGCGTCCGGGCAGTTGTCGCAGACGTCGCCGACGGTGTCGCTGTCCTTGTCGGCTTGCAGTCCGTCCGACTCGGGCGGGTTGTAGAGGTTGGGGCAGTTGTCGGTGGCGTCGGGCACGCCGTCGACGTCCTTGTCGGGCGGCGCTGGGCATTCGGGGTTGGCCGCGCCCGGAGTGCCGAAGTCGCCGCTCGGCATCTTGGTGGGCGACGCGCACCAGTTCTTGACGCTGTCGTTGCCGTAGTCGTTGGTCTGGGTCACGTCGACCTGGATGGCGGCGCCCTTCCATTCGCCAATCGGCCAACTGACCGACCACTCGACTTTGTCGATGTCGACGTTCTTCTTGGTGGGCGTGGTGTACTCGGCGCGCAGCACCACGGCGTCGTTGCCAAAATTGGTGAAGGCGGTGCCGGTGTACTTGTAGGCAAGGGCGATGCCGCCGTTCTTGGCCTTGTCCGTCTCGCGGCCGAGGGCGATGTATTCGCCCGGTTTGACCGTCATCTTGCCCGCACAGCCGTTGATGACGTGCTTGTCGCCGCCGGTGGGTTTGTTGTCGGTGATCGTCAAGCCGTTGAGGTCGATGACCTTGTTCGAAGTGTTCTTGACCTCGAACCACTCGCCGAATTCGTCCTTGATGGAAATCGGCCAGATCATGATTTCGGTGATGGTGAGATCGCCCTTGACCAGACCCGGTTGCGGGGGAGGCGCCGCGGTCGGCGGCACGCACACCTGCACGCAACTGCCGTCGGATCCAGCCGAATAGCCGGGTACGCATCCACACAGCGGCTTGCCGGCGGCTTGCGAACACACCGTCTTGTTGGGCTCCTTGCAGGGGTTCGGAAAGCACGGGTTGCCGACCGTCTCCACGACTTCGCCGTCCGGGCCGGCGTCGTCCTCGACCTCGTCGGCGTCGCTGGCCGTCTCGCTCTTGCCGCCATCGCCCTGCCCGTCGCCGACGTCAGCGACCTCGATCAGACCCTCGGTGGCGACCGTGTCGGGCGTCAGGTCGCCTCCGCTGTCGGTCTTGACCTCCTTGACGGTGTCGGGCAGGCCGGCCGCAACGTCGGGTTCGGGAAAGAACACGCTGTTGTCGGGCCCGCCGGCAACAGGAGGCGACGGAGTCTGCCCACACGCGGCGAGGGCGAGCACGGCCAGCGCCGAGGCCCACCGCGAGACCGTGGGAACGTAAGCAGGTTCTGGCATGGCTACCCTTGCGCCGCCCGCGCCAGGAACCCACGCGGGTGCCGCGGCAGCGAGACGCGAACGGCCTAGTATAGGAACTTGCGTCGCATGCGCGCAACCAGTCGCCAATCCCCGCTCAACGGACGGGAATTACAGCGGCATTCCGCGATGGATCAGGTGGCCGGTGGCCCCTGGTCGTCGGCGCTCGGCGGTCGCTGCTTGGGCATGTCGACGCTCTTGAATTGGGCCAGGTCGAAGTCGATGGTGCCCAGCACGCCGTCGTACAGCACCAGTTTGACCGGCAACTGGTCCTTGGGCTGCAGCCACAACGTGAACTTGCGCGCGATCCGGCATTGCGTGGTCTCGCCCGAAACCGGCACGGCGTCGCGCAATTGACCCTTGACCTGGACCGCGGCGACCGGTCCAGCCGACAGCGTCACCTTGCAGATGTCCATGCCGGTGTACAGGTACGTGGACCAGGATCGGCCGGCGCGCGGCTTTTGGTGCATCAACCACGGCGCCAGCGCCACCGGATCGAGCAGCACAGTGTCGACGGCCTTGTCGACCTCCACCGGTTGCAGGCCGGGGCGGCTGAACACCGCCTTGACGCGGCGATCTGCAAACCGCGCCAGGGTATGGGCTTTCTTGCCCGCCAGTTCACTTTTCCAGTGTGCCTCGACCGGCAACCACGACGCGTCCACCCAACTGGTGGCGTCGAGCGCACCCTGGTACAACACGCCGAGCAAGGATTCGGTCTTTCCGCTCAGTTGCACGGTCCGACCCTTGGCGCCGTCGGTGCCCTTGGGGCCGATGGTCAGCTTGCCGCTGCCCAGATGGGTGTCACGGCTGCTGACGTCAAACGTGATCTCCAGACCTCGCGGGGCGGGCGCCGCGGTCGCTGGCAGCGGAGCAATGCAGGGGACAGCGAACGCGACCAGGGTCCAACGCAACATGGCAACACCTTTGGGCCCGGCATGGGCCCGGTGGCCGTGCAACGCCAGCACCGGCCGCGCGATTCGCGCGACTACTTGCCCATCTTGAGCAGTTCGCTCAGGTTGGGCATCAGCAGGAACTCGACACGGCGATTCTTGGTGCGGCCCTCTGGGGTGCCGTTGTCGGCGGTCGGCTGGTAGAACGCGTAGCCGCCCGCGGACACAGTCTTGCCGGACACGCCCTGCTTGATGAGGAAGCGCACGACGGTCAATGCGCGCTCGATGGACAGCGACCAGTTCTTTTCTTCGTCGCCCTGGTCGTCGGTGTGCCCGGCGACCTGGAAGGCGCGGTCGGGCATCGCCTTGAGGATGTTGGCGAGTTCGCCGAGCACCCCGCCGGCCTCGTCCTTGAGCTTGGCCTTGCCGGTGTCGAACAAGATGTCGCCCGACAACGCGATGATGAGAAATCCTGCGCGTTCCTTGACTTCGAGCTTACCGGCGGCGGCCATTGCCTGCAGCGCCTGTTTGACCTTGTCGATGCTGGCCTGGACGCGGGCGAGGCGGTCTTTGGCGGCGTCGCGGTCCTTGGAGCATTCGAGCAGCGCCTTGCCCTTGTCGCCGCCGGCCGCCACGCACGCGTCGAGATCCTTCTTGATCGCCGCCTGTTCCGCAGCGGCTTTTTCCGCTGCCTTGTCGGCGGCGGCCTTCGCGGCGGCCTCTTGGGCGGCCTTGTCCTCGGCGCACCTCTTGTTGGCCGCATCGAGCTCGTCGGCGGCCGACTGCTTGTTCTTGGCGATCGTGGCGTTCAGGTCCGCCATGTCCTTGTCGTAGGTGGACTGCATGACGCACGCGTTGGTCATCAGGACCACGGCGGCGAGAATCAATGGGCGCATGGGTACTCCGTGCGGCCTCAAACAGTTCGGCCGCAGTGCGGGCAAAGGATAGCAACGGGCGAAAAAAGGGGAAGAAACGTGCGGGCCGTTGCCCGATCGCCGCGCGCAGCCTAGGGTTGCGCCATGGCGCGTGTGGCCCTCCAAGTCGCAGCGGTGGCGTGGACCTTGGCGGCGTGCCGGGAGGCGCCTTCGTACATCGACCCATCGCGGTACGCGCAGGCCGGTCAGGCTTCGTCAGGCCGTGCCCCGCGCCTCTTTGCGGCCGCCCTGCCGGCGGGCGAACCGTTGCCGGCCGACGTCACGGCGGATGCCCTACAGTTGGGATGGTTCTGCCTGGACCTGCCCGACCGACCGCGACCGCGCCTGTTGCCGGCCCGCGGCGACGGCCGAATCCGCGTTGTGCAGGGCGATGGCCAAGGCGGTTGGGAAGTCGCCGCCATCGACCTGGCCTCGCGATCCGCGACCCACGAAACCGCCTTTGCGACCGCCCACGATGGGCTTGCTGCGTTCGGCGTGGTGGGTCGGGTGGGTCCGGCGGCTGAACCGACGCCCGCCGTGGCCCCGCAGCCGGACGGCCTTTTCCCGTTGCCCGAAGCGGCGACGCCGGTCGCGTGGCTGGTCTGGCGCACGGCGCAGGGCGAACGGACGCTGGCCGCCGACGCCACCCACGTGACGTCGTTTGGCCTGGACGATGCGGGACACATCCTGGCCTTCGTGGACGCGCCGCCCGACGCGACCCCGACCTTATGGGCCCTGGCGCTGGCCGGAGAGGCAACGCCGCTGCAAGTGGGCGTGGCCCACCAGGTCTGGTCTTTGATCGGCGACGGGACGACGGCTCTGGTCCGCGGGCCGGGGTCTGAGGGCCTGGAAACTCAATGGATTTCGCTGCCCGATGGCACCACGCGGGCGATCGGACCGGACGCGGACGCAGTCGCCGCCGTGGACCGCGGCGTCGTGATCCAGACCCGCGATGGACGGCTGCTGCAGGTGGACATCGACACCGGCGTGCAGCACATGCTGCGCGGGGCGCCTGGCCAGGGCAACCTGCTGACTGGAGGAGGCCAACCCGCGGTGGCCGTGCCGGAAGACGCCAGCGAGACGACGCTGTTCTGGTTTGACGGCCGCGGCCTGCGGCGGGTCACGCGCATGGGCCCGGCCCTTTGGCGGGCGGCGCTGCCGATGCAAGGCGCGGTGGTCGCGGCACTGGTCGGCTGGCCGCCACGCGAAGGCCGCAGCTTCGATCCGCTGGCAGATCCGGCGCGCGTCTGCGTGGTGGCGCGCGCGGTCGGAAGCCTGCGCGTGGGCCCAGTCGCGCCGTAAGTGGGTGTATTCAAGAAACGCCGGATACGAGGGTCAGGAGGCGCCCAGCGGGCGAGAAACCCCGTTCGTCCACGACGCAAGCAAAGACGGCCAGAGCGTTCAAATCGAAACGAGCTGGAGCCATCGGACAGTCCGGTCGCGTGCGCCGCGAGCCGGGTCAGCGTAGCGCGGGCTGGGTGCGGGCAAAAGCTCGACATTGGCGATGCGCCGCGTATTGTTCGTCCATGTGTGCCGCGAACCGCGACAGCGTGATCGACCGCCGGACCGGCCGGCGGCTGTGGTTGGCACTGCTCGCCACCCTTGCGCTTGGCGCGTGTGGCGGTGGCGCGCCCACCGATCACGCCGGCTGGGCGGGCGCCGACGCCCTGCGCGCGGGCCGGGGTGCGGCCGACGCTGGCGCATCGGAAGATGCATCGTCTCAGCCGTGCGCGACCGCGACCGACGCAGCGGCGGAAGCGGCCGCGGAACCCCCACCGACCGATGGCGGCGCTGCGGACACGGCCGACGCGACCGGCGACGGCCCGTCGACACCGGATGTGCCCACCTTTGACGTCATCGCCGAGTTCGCCGGGTGGGACGGGGGCGATCTGGGCACGCCTGCATTCGACGGCGCGGTATTCCAAGAGCTTCCGCCCTTTGCCGACGCGCAGGCGGAGGCCGCGCCCGAGGCTTCTGGGGATTCCGCAGCGGATTCCGTTGCCGACCCTGTCGCCGAAGGCGTGGATGTGGCGGCCGACGTTGGCGTGGACGCGATCGCGTCCGACATGGCCGAGGTCCTGTCGGAGACACTCGCCGACGTTGCGCCGGAAGCCGGCCCCGAAGTGGCGGACGCCGATGCCAAGGCCGATGCGTCCGCGGGCGAGGTTGGCGCGGACGCCGCGGACGGTGCCATAGATTCCGCAGTCGAAGTCGGCGCGGACGCCTCGGACGGTGGCGTGGACACCGCGGCGGAGGCGGTTGCGGACGGCGCGGTCGATGGACCGGCCGAGGGGATTGCAGACAGCGCAGCCGATGCGAAGGCCGACGCCGGCCCGGAAACTTCGATCGATGCCAGTACCGACGCGGTCCTCGACAGCCAACCAGAGAGCCAAGGCGACGGCCCGACCGACGCCGCGCAGGAAACCGCCGATGTGGCGCCGACGGAGGACGGTGGCGGCCTTCCTTGCACGGCCCAGAGCTGCGACGACGGCGAACCGTGCACGTTGGACCTGTGCGGCATGGTCGGCGGGTGCAGCCACCTCGCGCTCGACGACGGCGACCCGTGCGCCGAGGGAACCTGCCAGAAGGCGTTGTGTTCGCGCAATACGCCGACGACCTACGGCCTGTCGTGCAAGGCGATCAAGGCCGCTGATCCCAAGGCCAAGTCAGGCGTGTGGTGGCTCGACCCCGACGGACCCTTCACGCCGATTTCGCCGTTCGCCGCGTGGTGCGACATGGAGGGCGACGGCGGCGGCTGGACGCTGCTCGCCAAAGTCGCGACCGACAAGAGCGAACTGGGCTATGACGCCGTGCACTGGACGGCCATCGCCGCGCTCTACCCCGAGCGGCCGAGATTCGACGATCGCGAGGCGCGCCTGACCAGCTACTGGGCCCTGCCATTCTCGCAGTTGCGCGTGGGCCTCAAGGCGACCAAGCAGACGACATGGCTGGTGGCCAACGTGCAGGCGAGCAGCCTTTTCCACCTCATCGTGCAGGGCAAGTACGTGCAGTTGAACGTGCCCGAAGCCAATTGGGTCGGGTTGCTGCCTGGCGCGCAGTTGCTCGGGGGATGCCGGGTTCAGGGCTTCAACGCGCATCCCGGCGTCGGCAGCCCGTTCGACTACGCTCGCGCCCGCGTTGGCATCGTCGCCAGCGCCGGCCCCGATTGCACGGCACCGCACTCGCGGATCGGCGTCGGCCTGGGCGGTTCGACGTGCGGGCAGGCGGCGGGCCTCGCCGCGGGCGGAGCGGCCGGGTGCCTGGGCGCGAGCCCGCCAGCCAACCTGCCGGCCACCGGCTACTTGTTTGCGCGCTGAACGCGCGCGCGGACGATGCGCACGGCGTTTTGCGGCATCCTGCTGATAGCATCGACGACGGGCAGGTCGCGACACAGGCCTGCGACGGGCGCCTTGTCGTCGAGTTCGGGGGCCGGACGCAGCAACACCTGCCACATCGAGCTGCACGAATGCGGCCCGAGGCTGACCAGACTCAGCACGCCGGGACGGTCATGGCGCAGCCGCAGATCGAACCGATCGCGAACGCGGAAGCCGGCGTGCCCGGTGCCATGGCCGAACGGGTCACCGGACTCGATGCGCTTTGCCGCCACCGGCTTGTAGATGAGCTGACCGTCATAGAGCGGCACATGGTGCCAGTCAAGCGTGAAGCGGTTGCCGACGATCACGCGGCTTGCGCGCCGGCCGGTGGCCAGGCCGACCAGGTGTGCGGCGAGGTCCGGCACGAGGTCGGCCCGCAGCGTACACACGAACGTGCCTGCGGTGGTCTCGAACACCAATTCGGGCAGACCGGCACCCGCGACGCCCGCCAGGGCCTGGTCGAGCGACAGGTCACGGTTCAGTGGGTGGGCCGGGCCGGGCCAGTGCGGTTGCAGCTCACGGGCATCGGCGAGATCCCACAGCCAGCGGCCCTGGCGCAGGTAGAACCACGAGGTCAGCGGCAACCCGGGGTGGCGCACCACCACCGCGGCGCGACCGCCACTGAACTCGACCTGCATCACCTCGGGGTCGACGCGGTCCCAGACCGTCGACGGCGGCACGAGCAGCGGCCCGCCTTCGCCCATGCGCAGGGTCTTGAGCGCCGACGGCGTAGCGAACTCGGCGAGCCGACCGAGACCAGGCTGGCGGGCTTCGATGCGCAGGCGCCGCAGCAGGTCGGCCAAGGGCAGTTCGGCGGGTGGCTCGCTGCCGGCGACGGTGGCGCGGGCAAACAGGTCGGCAGCCGTCGGCGCGACGGGCAGCGGCACGGCCGGGTCGGAGACGTCCACCGTCTGCACCCGACCCGGCGCAGCGCCCGAGGGTCTGTCGCGCTGGCACGCGCACACCAGGGCGAGCGCCAGGCCGGCGAGCCAGGTCAACGATCGACAGACGCGACAGGGCAGAGGCATCGGAAGGCCTTGTAGCGCAGGCTGGCCACCACGGGCAATTCGGGCTAGGCTCGCCACCGCCCGCCTCCGCTGGGCGACCGCATGCATGAGCTCGTTTTCACAGGGTTCTGATCCGTCGGTGTTGGGCGTCGACCCCGGCAGCCGCAAGTTCGGGTGGGCGGTGGTGCGCCAGCGCGGCAAGACGTTGGAGCGCATGGCCGGTGGCGTGGTGCGAATGCACGGCGACCTGCACGCGCGTCTGGGAGAAATCCTGCAAAAAGTCCAGGCATTGATGGCCGACCAGCCGGTCTGCGCCTTGGCCGTCGAAAGCGCCTTCGTGCAGAAGAACGCGCGCACCGCGCTGGTGCTCGGTCAAGCCCGCGGGCTGCCGATCGCCGTGGCGGCTGCGCGCGGCCTGCCGGTATTCGAATACCCACCGGCCACGGTCAAGCGCGCCGTCGCCGGATCGGGGCGCGCCGACAAGCACCAGATGCGGCACATGATCGCCGCCACGTTGGGCTTGGCGACGCTGCCGGCAGAAGACGAGGCCGACGCCTTGGCCATCGCCGTCACCCACTTGCGCCACCAGGCGTTCGCGAGCCAACTCGCTCCGCAGGCGCGCCCGGTGGCGACAGTGGTCGCTGCGGAACCGACGCCAACGCCGGCCCGAGCGGCGTACCTGGCGGCAGTGGCGCAGGCCCGCGCGATGCGAAGGGCGCGGTGATCGCCTATCTGCGCGGCACCTGCCAGGCCATGGACGGCGACGCACTGGTGGTCGACGTCCGCGGCGTCGGCTACCTCGTCGCCGTGGCTGAACCGGAGCGCTTGGCGCACCACGTCGGCAGCGACGTGGAACTGCTGGTGCATACCGAGGTGCGCGAGGACGACATTGCGCTCTACGGGTTTGGCAGTGCCGGGGCCCGCGACCTGTTCCGGTGCCTGTTGTCGGTGCCCGGGGTGGGTCCAAAGGCGGCGCTGGCGCTGTTGAGCGCCCTGGATCCGCCGCGCTTGGCGGCGGCCATTGAGGCAGGCCAGTCGCAGGCGCTGTGCAAGGCCAAGGGCATTGGCAAGAAGACGGCCGAGACCATCGTGGTCAAGCTGCGCGACCGCCTGCCTGCGATCGCTGGAAGTGCTCCGCGACCTGCGCAGGTCGGCACTGCGGCGGCTGCCGGGCTGGCGGCGGACCTGGAGTCCGCATTGATCAACCTGGGTTACAGGCCGCAGACCGCGACGGCGGTGGCCCAGTCGACCGCCGCGGCCCAGCCCGAGGCAAGCCTGGACATCGCCCTGCGCGCCGCGCTGGCAGCGCTGCGGCGGCCCGCGGGAGGCGGTTAGCCCATGGCCACCGCGCAACGTCCGACCGACGACCCCTTGAGTCCGCGGCCCAGCGAGCCGGCGGCGGACCGCGCGCTGCGGCCCAAATCATTTGCGCACTACGTCGGGCAGTCGGCGGTAGTCAAGAACCTGCAAGTCTTCATCGCCGCGGCGCGCCAGCGCAACGAACCACTCGATCACATGCTGTTTTGCGGCCCACCCGGCCTGGGCAAGACCACTTTGGCCAACCTCATCGCCGGCGCCATGGGCGGCAACCTGGTGTTGACGAGCGGCCCGGCCGTCGAGCGCAAAGGCGATCTCGCCGGCATCCTGACCGGGCTGCAGGAAGGCGACATCCTTTTCATCGACGAGATTCACCGCCTCACGCCGGTCGTGGAGGAAAACCTCTACCCGGCCATGGAGGACTTCCGCTTCGACATCGTGATTGGCGATGGGCCGCACGCGCGAACGATTCCACTGCAATTGCCGAGGTTTACGTTATTGGGCGCGACGACGCGTACTGGGCTGATGACCGGCCCGCTGCGCGACCGCTTTGGCTACGTCGCGCGCCTGCAGTTCTACACGCCCGAGGAACTGGCGACCGTGGTGTTGCGTTCGGCCGAGCGACTGCGCGCGCCCATCGCCGACGACGCCGCCCTGGAAATCGCCCGCCGGGCCCGCGGCACGCCGCGCATCGCCAATCGCTTGCTCAAGAGTGTCCGCGATTTCGCCATCGTCGAGGGCGCCCCCGCGATCACCGTGGACCTGGCCGCGCGCACCTTGGGCGAGCTTGAAGTGGACGCCGCTGGCCTGGACCCGATGGACCGCGCCTACCTGGGGCGGCTCATCCAGCAGTTTGGTGGGGGACCCGTCGGTATCGAAGCGATCGCTGCGGCGTTGAGCGAAGCCCGCGACACCCTCGAAGACGTGACTGAACCCTACCTGCTGCAACAGGGCTACGTCGCACGCACGCCGCGGGGCCGGATCGCCCAGCCCAAGGCGTGGCACCACTTGGGGCTGGCAATGCCCGAGCGGTGGCCGGGTGAGGAATTGCAAGGGCGGCTGCTGTGAACGTGCGCCCCGCGTGCGCCGGTACGGTTTCCGTGCGCGGCCACTGGTGCGGCCCGCTTGGCGGCACCTGGGGACTCGTCCGCCCTGGCGCTCAGTCCGCCCATGGAAACCCTTGCCAACATCCGCTAATTTGCGGCCCGGCGCTGCCCGGTCGCCGCCCCCCGCGCACCGGTACCCGCCATGCCCGCCCGTGCCAGTCCCTTTGCGCACGCCGACCGATGTGAACGCCAAGCCAGCCCCACAAGCCGCCCATCCGCCGCACGCGACCGCATTGGACCGCCGTGTCACGGTCGAACTCGACGACGACGAAGGGCTGCGCACGTTGTGTGGCGAGGCGGACGGAAACCTGCGCGCCCTCGCAAGCCGGCTGGGCATCCAGGTGCTGGCGCGCGGCCGGCAACTGCACCTGCACGGCAAGCCAGGTCAGGTGCACATGGCCGCCGACGTGGTTTCTGCGCTTTTCGCCCGCGCCAAGACGGGCCAGGACGTCGATATCGACATGGTTCACCGCGAAGTCTCCGCCGTCGTCGGTGTGCGCGGGCGTGCGCCGCTGGCCGCCAGCGGGCCGGGTGCCCGCGCCCTTCCCCGCGCCGTCGCTGCGGCCGAGCCCGCGCCGTGGATCGACGGTGTGCGCCAGGTCAGTGCGCGCACACCGGGGCAGCATGTGTACCTGCAAGCCATCGCCGACCATGACCTGACCTTTGGCATCGGGCCCGCGGGCACCGGCAAGACCCACCTCGCGGTCGCCTGCGCGCTTGGCGCCTTGCAACGCCGCGAAGTCAAACGCATCATCTTGACCAGGCCAGCCGTGGAGGCCGGAGAACAACTGGGCTTTCTGCCAGGCGATTTGCGCGAGAAGGTCAGCCCCTACCTGCGCCCACTGCACGACGCCATGGACCAGATGATCGACGCGGACAAGGTCGAACGGCTGATCGAGCGCGGCCAGGTCGAGGCGGCGCCGCTGGCCTTCATGCGCGGGCGCACCCTCGACAACGCGTTCGTCATCCTGGACGAAGCGCAGAACTGCACGACCGAGCAGATGCTGATGGTGCTGACCCGGCTCGGCGAGCACACGCGCATGGTGGTCACCGGTGACCCCGACCAGAGCGACCTCAAGCGCAGCCAGCCGCACGGCCTGGACCACGCGCTGCGGGTGCTTGACGGCATCGAGGGCATCGCCGTCGTGCGTTTCGGCCCGCAGGACGTGGTGCGACATCCACTGGTCAGCCGCATCGCCCAAGCTTGGCGCGCTAGCTCGCAAGGAACGGTCTGCTGATGCCTGGCAAGCGCAACGGTTCCGGTCCCCAAGGTCTGCCCGGCGACGAGCGGCAGCGGCAGGAGCGACGCGCTCGGCTATACCGGCGTCTGCGGTATGGCAGCCTTGCCGCGGTGGGGTGGGCGGCCCTGCTGGTGTTGGCCGGTCCATCGCGGTCGGGCAGCGAAGTGCCGCCGGCCGGCGTGGCGCGCCAGGATTTGCAGGCGCCTTTCGACTACGAAGAGAACCAGCCCGTCGCCGACTACCAGGCGCGCGTCGATATGGCGGTCGCCTCAGTTCCCGTGCACTACGCCTTCGACGCCGACTTGGTCAAGCGCCGGATCGCGGCCCTGCACGATGCGTTCCGGTTGGTCCGACCGCGCTACCGACTGTATGTGGCGGACCGCGACCGACTGACGGCGGCAGTCAGCGTCGCCGCGCAGCCGCCCGCCGCGACCGCCGGGTCCGCGCAGGATCGTCACGCTGCGCCCAGGCCCAAGGCCGACGAGGTCCACCCACAGCCGACCCCCGATCAACAGGCGCTGCAACACCTGGAGCGAACGCTCGAGGACGAGATGACGCGGTTGCGCCCAGAGTTCGTCGCGCTGGTTGCGGTGCGGCGCGGCGAATTCGGCCCAGACGCTTTTGCCGCGTTGCTCAAGGCCGGGTTCGCCGAGGAGCTGGAACTGCTTCTGGCCGACGTGGCTCAGGTCGTGCTGTCGGCACGCATCGTCCGCGACCCCGACCGCTTCGACGACGACCTGGGGCGTGGCGCGTGGGACATTGCGGCGGAACGGCGCTACGACCGTCGCAACCTTCCGGAAGTGTTGAGCATCGACGAAGCGGTCCGCCGCAGTGATCAGGTGCTCGGCGAGTTCGTGCGCCAAAAGGGTCCGGGGCTGCTTGCCGATCCGCCGCTGCAGGTTGCGCTCAAAGCCGCGGCGCGCAGCCTCGTCGAGCCGACCTTTGCCCGCGATGGGGCCGCCACGCGGGCAGCGGAACAGGCCGCCCGCGCCAAGGTGGACAGGTTGCGCACCGTGCGGTTCGCCAAAGGCGATGTCATCGTGCGGCGCGGCGCCACCGTGACACCCGAACTGCGGGCCTTGTTCGCCCGCATGTGGCAGGGCCACGCACCGACGGTCAACGTGACGTCCTTCGTGGCGACCGGCGTCCTGCTGCTGCTGGCGTTCGGCCTGTTCGTGTCGTTTGCGCGGCGGCACTTGCACCACTTCCGCCACCGACCGCGCGATGCGGCGCTGCTGGTCGGCATCCTGCTGGTGCACGCGGCGGTGTTGCGCGCCATCGTCGCCCTGGCACCGGCCCTTGCCGAACTGCACGAGACGCTGAGCGCCGGACTGCTGCTGGCGGCGCTGCCCCACGCACTGGGCCCCTCGCTGGCTTCGCTTTTCGTTCGGCCGCTGACGGCCGCGCCGTTCACGCTGCTGTGCGCCACCGTCGCCGGGCTGATGGTGCACAACGCGCCCCTGGGCACGACCGACGGCGGGTTGGTCGCGACGACGTCGGTCGCGGCGCTGGTCCTGGGCCTGGCGGGCGTGCACGCGGCTCGGCAGTTTCGCCAGCGCTCCGACCTCGTGTGGGGCGCAGCGGTGACCAGTGCCGCGGGCGGCGTGACGGCAGCGGCCTTTGGGCTGATGACCGGCGAACCGAGCGCCGACCTGGTGGACGCACGCCTGCTGTGGCTGACCGGCCTCGGCTTCGCGAGCGGCCTGCTGTGTTACCTGCTGCTGAGCGCGCTCACCCCCGTTTTTGAGTCGGTGTTCAACCGGCTGACCGACATCAAACTGGTGGAACTGGCGTCGATGAACCACCCTGCCCTGCGCCTGCTGGCCACGGAGGCACCCGGTACGTTCACGCACAGCGTCATGGTCGGCAACCTGGCCCAGGCCGCGTGCGACGCGATCGGCGCCAACGGACTGCTGGCGCGGGTCGGGGCCTACTACCACGACCTCGGCAAGACCAAGGCGCCGCGCTATTTCGCCGAAAACCAGGCGGGTGAGAACCCGCACGACAAGCTCAAGCCGCACCTCTCTGCGCTCATCATCCGGGCGCACGTCAAGGATGGCATCCGCATCTTGCAGGACTACCGGCTGCCCGACGAAATCATCGACTTCGTGCCGCAACACCACGGCACGAGCTTGATTGCCCACTTCTACCACCGGGCGCTGCGCGAGGCGCAGGCGAGTGGCGAGGACGTCAACGAGGCCGATTTCCGCTACCCGGGTCCCAAACCGCAGCGCCGCGAGACCGCCATCTTGATGCTCGCCGATGCCGTCGAGGCCGCGGCCAAGGCTCTGCCCGAGCCGAACCCGCTGCGCATCGCTGTGCTGGTCAAGAAGATCGTCGCCGGCAAACTCGAAGACGGACAGTTCGAGGAGTGCGACCTGACGCTGCGCGAACTGGCCCTGGCCGAGTCGGCGTTCGCGCGGACCCTGGTCGGCATCCACCACATCCGACCCGTGTACGCGCCGCCAGTGGCGCCGAGCGGCCGGCAGGAGGCGGTGGCCACCGGCGACAAGGAGCGCGATCGCGACGACCTCAAGCGCGTCGCCTACCTCGCAGACGGCGGAGTCGGCACGCGCAACCGGCCCACGGTCTCCAACGATCCCGCCCAGAAACAGCACGTCGAGGGGATGACGCTGGCGGCGGCACAACCGCTGGTCAAGCCCGACGAACGCGACCTGCCCAGCTGATGCCCGTTGCCATCGACAACCGCCACCCGCGGCTGCGCGTCGCCAAGACGGCCCTGGCGGGTCTGTTGCGCGCGCACCTCCGGGCGCTCGGACGACCGCGCGGCGTGGTGGACGTCAGCCTGGTCGACGACCGCGAAATCCACGCCTTGAACCTGCGATGGCGCGGGGTCGACGCATCCACCGACGTGCTGAGCTTCGCTCTGGACGAGGCTGAGGGGCCGAGCAACCCCATCGATCTGTTAGGCGATTTGGTGGTGTCGCTGGACGCAGCGGACCGCCAGGCAACGGCGATGCGGCGGCAGTTTGCGCTTGCGGACTACGGCCTGTGGCACGAAGTCGCCTTCCTCTCGACCCACGGGTTGCTGCACCTGCTCGGCCACGACCACCAGCAGGCCGAAGCCGCGGCGCGCATGGAAGCGCTCGAACGGCAATTGTTGGCTTCGGTCACTGCCGCACCCGTACACGAGTTGGACCGAACAGGCCACGGCTTGTAGCCGCGGGAGCTATTTCTGGCACCAGGGCGCGGTGGCTTTGCATAGCGCCTGTTCCGCCGAAAAGCCATAGCAGCCGTCCGCCTGTGATTCCAGTTCACTAGCTGAGAACAGCACCAAGCCGGCGACAAGGCTGGCCTGCTCGGCGTGCGCGCCATTGGCGGTGGCATCGGCCAGCAGACGGTCGTCCGGCGCAAGGTCCATGTGGTACAGGATTTGCGTGCCCGGCTCGTCGCCGACGTAGCGGTACTTGAGCGGCCCGAACTCCTTGGCCGGCGCACCGGTGACCACCCGCAGCTCGTCGAGCGCGCCCGCGAACACCTGACCCGGGTCCTCCTTGTGCAACGGCACCGCACCCAGGATGCCCATCGTCAGCGGGTCGAACCACGGCTTGACGCCAAGGCCGGCGACAGCCGTCGCCGACTCAAGCACGGCCCCGCCGTCCAATCGCAGCTGGAGCTTGCGGCTCTTGTCGTTCAAGACACAGCGGATGTGGTGCCACTGGCCCTGCGCTAGCGGGTCGGCGGCCTGGACGGCGACCGCTTGGGGATCGACGGCGAGCGTGTAGGTGTAGGTGCAGAACGCGTACCAGGCGTTCTTGTCGCCGTCGCGGGCGATAGCCATTGTGAAGGTCGGCGATTTGCCAGAGGATTCTGGAACACCGATCAGCAAGAGCGCATGAACGGCGGGCGCCTTGGAGGTCTTGATCGGCAACTTGTCCGGCCGAAACCAGAACTCGATCGAAAACCCGCTCTTGCTGTCGACGAGCACCTTGTCGATGGACTTGACCTGGGTGTTGGGCACCACGGCCAAGGCGTTGCCGTCCTTGACGTGCCAGGCACGGCGCCGTTGGCAATCGACACAGCCACCGCAATAGCCGGCCTTGTCGTCGCACTGCTCCTGGGCTTCGACTTTGGCGTTGCCGCAGCCGACCTTGGCGGCCTGCGCCTGATCTGCCTTGTTCTGCGCCTCGGCGGGGTCGAGGCGATCGGGAAGGCACGCCGCGGCCACCATCGCCATTGCGACAAGCGAGCACCAGGGAGCGCGCACGGTGATCACCACGCCCCGCCGACGACCAGGCCGCCTGCAGGCGAAGCCAGGTCCGACACGGCCGGCGCAATCCAGAGGCGCGCGGCCTTTCGCGGTTTCTCGGACCGCGACATCCACTTGTGCGCCGCCCAGCCGCCGAGTCCAAGGCCCACGGCCAGCATCAGGACGGCACCCGCTCGGTCGGTCTCGGCCTGGTCAAAGGCCTTGTTGTAGTGGGTCACGGCATCAGGCTGACCGAAATCCATGGCGTTGGCCGCCTCGGCCTTGGCCACGCCGTTGTTGTACATGCCGAGCGAAATCAGCAGTGCGAGCCCGGCGCCGCCAGCCCACCACCAGTGCGCGTGGCTGGCTGGCTCGGCGTCGACGGCTGCGGCCGTCGGTGTGGCGTTGCGCGGCGGATCGACTTTGACGGACACGGGCTTGGCCGGTTCGACCGGTACAGGCAGCGCGGGTGCGGGCCTGGGCGGATCGGGCCGCACCGGCTCCGCCTTGGGCGGTTCAGGCTGGGGGGGGGCGACCTTGGCGTCCAGTTGCGCCGCGATGGCAGCGATGCGCGCCTTGGCCTCCTTCTTGCCGTCGTCGGACACGCCCGTCAGTCCCAGGTAAGTCTCATACAGCGCCCGCGCCCGCTCCGGCAGCTTGCCCATCTCGTAGGCGCGTGCGGCGTTGTACATCATGTCCGGCGCCTGCGACAGTGCGTAGGCTTCCATGAAGGTGTCGGCGGCTTCCTTGTAGAGGCCGCGACCGTAATACGCCTTCGCTTCGACGGCCTTGGCCTGGGCTACCTTGAGGTCGCTCGAACTCGGCGCGGCCCAGGCGCTGCGCGGCGCAGCTTGCAAGCACGCTGCCAGCAAGCACAACCACGCCGACAGCCATCGCAATCGCGCCCTCACGGTGCCGATGATCGCGCGCGAGGTCGCGACCGTCAAGGCGGCCGATTCGCTGCCTCCGCAATTGGCACGGCTGGACCTGGCCCCTGGTCGCACGTCAGTCCTTGCCGATGCCATGCACGGTCCAGGCCCCGGGCATCAGCGCGGTAATGCGCCGCGGCACTGGCGCCTGCCAGTCCATCGGTTGCTGGGTCGTGGGATGCGGAATCTGGATGCGAAAGCAGTGCAGCGCGACCGTGCCGTGGGCCATGTGCGGCGCGTCGGCGTATTTGCCCGGCGCTTCGATGAGCACCTCGAGCGGCACCTCGTTGTGGACGGCGCCGTAGACCTTGTCGCCGACCAGTGGAAAGCCGATCGCGGCAAAATGGATGCGAATCTGATGGCAGCGCCCAGACTTGAGCGTGCACAGCACCCGCGTCATGCCACGGCCGCGCGCCAGCAGTTTCCACTCGGTGGTGCCGGTCTTGCCGCCAGATTCGACGGGCAACGCCTGGTGTCGCACGGCATTGCCGTCGCGGACAGCGCCGGTTGCGACGGCGATCTTGCCGTGGCTGCCGGGCAGGTCGCCTTGCGCGACCGCCACAAACTGCCGTTCGCACAACCGGGACCGCCAGTTCCAGCGCAGCGCCTGCGCCGCGGCCTCCGAGCGCGAGAACACCACCAGACCGCTGGCCTCCATGTCGAGCATGCTGATGGGATACACGACCGGGTAGCCCATCTGGTGCAAAGCGTGCAGAACGCTGCGCCGATGGAAGCCGCGCGAGGGCACCACGGGAACGCCGGGCATCTTGTCGACCACCACGAGATCGTCGTCGACGTGGACGATGCGGCAGATCTGCTTGAGCGCCAGTTTGGGCTCGTGGGCGGGTTTCTTGTTCTTGCGCCGGGCAATCGGCGCCTGTTGGACAGCGTCGCGCCGTCGCTGCAGCGCTTCGTCGCGCATTTGCGCCTGCAGGGCCTCCTCTTCGCGAACACTGCTGGTGCCGGGCTCGGCGATGGGGTCCGGCACGCGCTCGGGCTTGGGCGGCGGCGGCGGCAGGTCGGGCTTGCCAAAGGGCAACACCGGGGTGATTTGGATGCCCACCGAGGCGGGCCCCGAGCGGCGGATGCCCCCTGGGTTGCGCGGGTCGCCACCGCGGCCGTCAAAGCGCGGGTCGCGGCGGTCGTCAGGGCGGCGCTCGCCGGGTCGGCGTCGTTCCATGGTCTACCTGGTCTTCGCGGCGCATCGCCGCGGGCGGGGCGCGCCTCTCAGTTGCCGCAGGGCGACTCGATCGTGCCATCGCAGTTGTTGTCCTTGCCATCTGCGCAACTGAGCTCCTTGCACGCGCCCGTGTCGCATTCGTACCCAGGGATCAGCGTGTAGTTGCACTGCCACGCGCCGGACTCGCACTTGGCCGCGGTCTCGACGGCGCTCGCGGTACAGACGCCCTTGCCCATCTTGCTGCAGTTGGCGACCGTGGCCTTGAGGCCGTTGTCGGTGCCGCCGACACAGTCGTCGTCCTTGCCATTGCAGACCTCGGTCGCGTTGGGATGGACCGCGGCGTCGTCGTCCTTGCAGTCGTTGCCGGGGCCGCCTGTCGCTGCTGCCGTGGTCTTCTTGCAGGTGGTCGGCGTACCGAACACGGTCTGGACGGCGTCGCAGTAGTCGTCGTTGTCCACGTCGCAGGTCTCGTCGGTGCCGCCGCTACAATCGTTGTCGATGTCGTCGCACACTTCGGGCAGTCCGGGATTGGCCTTGGCGCCTTTGGCCACGTCGTCCAGGCAGTCGTTGCCGAGCTTGCCCGGACTGGCGCCTCCGTCGGTCTTGCTGCACGTCGCCGGCTTGCCGACCACGGTCATGCCGGCGTCGCAGTAGTCGTCGTTGTCGTCGTCGCAGCCTTCGTCGGCGCCGCCAGCGCAGTTGTTGTCGGCGCTGTCGCAGATCTCCGTCGCGCCGGGCTTGATGTCGGCTTTGCTGTCATCGCAGTCGGCGCCGGCCTTGCCGGGTGCGCTGCCGCCGTCGGCGTTGCTCAGGCACACCTTGGGCTTGCCGATGACCTTGAGGTTGGCATCGCAAAAGCCGTCGGTATCGTCGTCGCAGCCCTCGTCGGTGGCGCCAGAACAGTTGTTGTCCAGGTCATCGCAGGCCTCGGCGTTGCCGGGGAACGCGGTGATGGCTGTGTCGTTGCA